>DQTH01000180.1 GCA_015662865.1 Desulfocapsa sulfexigens | reverse complement strand
TCCAAGTAAATGCTGTTTCCTTGGATAAAATTTAATCATGAGTTAATATTTTTCACCTTTTGGTTCCGGCTTGTCCGGGTTAGGGTTTATGTTTACATAATTCCATAGCCCTGAACCGGAGAAGAGCATGAAGTTTATCAAACATTTATTTTTTGTCAGTATCCTTATTGTATCTTTCAATTGCACAGCGTCAGCAGCAGATGATCGTTTTTCTGTTGTGACTGACAAAGCAGTACTTATCGACTCACAAACCGGCCTGATGTGGCCGTTGCAGGACAATGGCTCTGATATCAGCTGGCCGGCAGGAGAAAAGTACTGCAACTCTTTCAGCCTTGGCGGGTTTTCTGACTGGCGCATGCCTACTCAGGAAGAGCTGGCAAGCCTGTATGATCTGCAGGCTGCTGATTCCAGTGACTACTATATTACTAAAGCTATCAAAATTTCTGCATGCTGCCAGTGGGCCATAGATACCAAAAAGGCCAAAGTGGGGAGCTTTGATTTTGAGTATGGGAACAGGGATTGGGGCTATCCCATGTCAACGGTTGATGCCCGTGTGTTGCCGGTCCGAAATATAAGGCACATGTGAAAGCCTACGAAATTAGGTATGTGAAAACGTAAAGTTACAAACCCTGTATTTGGCTACGAATTACTGCACCTTCATTGTGTCTTCTTCATCAATGAAGTGATGGAGTTTGTGCACCTTTTCCTTTTCTTTGAGCATTATCCTTGCGTCATCTTCGCTGATATCAAGATTCCTGGCAAGATCTTCCACACTGTAACAGGGCTGACCGTCCGGGGCATATCCCTTTGCCTTCAAATCCGGAAAACACTCGTGAGTTGCAGTGCCTGAAGAAAGAAGAAGCATCTCTCTAATTGGTTCAGGACCATAAAGGATAAGCCATTCAACGGCTTCTGCCCAGAGTTTTGCATCCACTGTCTGATGCTGTAATACCTGCATCGCTGACTCCACACTCCATTCATCTTTAAATTCCATTCTACTATCTGTCTCCAGGGATTTGCTTTTGTATAAATTTTTGTTGTACTATATTTAGGATGAACTTGTAAAAACTCCTCTTTGTTTCGTTGTAGTCCATCTGGTGTGCTCTAGTGTACTGAAATGATGTGATTTTTGTGGTCGATCCATGTGGGGACTTTTGCAAATCCATCCTGATATTTCTTTTTTACGACCATTATAATTATCAAATAATAAAGATGCAATAAATCCCATATCCTGATGAGGAGAATATGAACCGTTTTGACAGTGCAATTTTTCTTGAAAATATAGAGTGGTTTGATGAAACAGGTGAAGAGCTGGTACATCGTCTTCCTGATTCCGGTTCAGGAGAGATAAAGTTTGGGGCACAACTTACTGTTCGTGAAAGTCAGGCAGCGGTTCTCTTCTATAAAGGAAAAGCCTGTGATGCCTTTGGACCCGGGCGGCACACTTTAAAAACTGCCAACCTGCCGATCCTTACCAAGATTCTTTCCATGCCATGGCGCGGCAGCAGTCCACTGCGTGCTGAAGTATACATGGGCAATTTGAAGTATTTTACCAACCTGAAATGGGGGACAAAAAGCCCTGTTGCATTTAAGGACAGAGAACTTGGGCTGATTCGTCTGAGAGCCCATGGTGTTTTTAATATACAGATCGTGCAACCGGAAATGTTTCCGGTTATCTCAAGCAGGTAATCGTATCCCGGTTTAATGACTATCTTGGTGAAACACTTGATACTATTCTTGACCTCGCAGGACAGTTTGATGAGTTGTCTGTAGAACTTCAAAAACGTCTTGCAGCTGATTTTGCCCATTTTGGTCTTCATTTGAGCCACCTGTATATAACATCCATCACTCCGCCCGAAGAAGTTCAGAAAGCCATCGACGATAAAAGCCGCCTCAGTGTCATAAATGACATGGATAAATTTGTGAGGATGAAGGCTGCCATGGCCATGGAAAAAGCAGCGGAGAATCAGGGTGAGGCGGGCGCTGGTATGGGCATGGGCATGGGGATGATGATGCCGGCCATGTTTGGAGCAAATTTTCAAACGCAGTCATCAACAGAACCTGAAGTATCAGAAAGAAGCACGACTGTCTGTCCCGACTGTCAGAACAGGATCCCTGCGGATGCCAGATTCTGCCCGCTCTGCGGTCACCAGCAGCTTGTGCTCAGCCAGTGCAGTAACTGCGGGAAAAATCTTACTCCCAATGCTAAGTTCTGTTCAAACTGCGGCCATCCCACCAGTGAAAAACCACAACTGCTGATCTGTCCGGCGTGTCACGAGGAAAATATGCCTGGTGCCATGTTCTGCAATCAGTGCGGCCAGAACTTGTAGTCTGCTGCAGAAATTACAGGATTACAGAATTTTTCCAAAGCTCAAACCGGATACAAATCCATCTTAGATTTTAACTTTTTGCGAATCCATCATACTTAAGAATTTATGGATCTGACAATCCAGCAAAAATGTCCTTCCTGTGGTGCACAAATCGAGCTGCATGAGGCAGACAGATTAATCCGCTGGCCCTATTGTGAAGTGAGAAATTTTATGGTCAGCAGGGGACCGCTCCGTTTTGTCCTTCCTGATAAGGCACCGGACCATATTGCTCGGAGTGAAATGTTTTATGCCCCCTATCTTCGCTTCAAGGGCAATATTTATTATTGCAAAGGAAAACAGCAGAAATTCAAAGTCGTTGATACCACTCAGCAAGGTATGAATGCCGGCGCCTTGCCGGCATCACTCGGCCTGAGACCTCAGGCCATGCCAGTATCACTTGTCGCTAAGGACGTTGAAGGCATTTTTCTCCATCAGACTGTGAAGGCCCGCACATTGCTTGAAAGAGCAGCACTCCTGGCGGTCATCGGTTCTGAAAAGATTAAAGCCCCCTTTTGCCACCGGGCCTATATTGGTGAAACATTAAGCTGTATTTATCTGCCACTCTATATTGATAATAATATCCTCCACGATGCTGTAACCAATAGGCCTCTTGCACGTGGGGGGTCTGTGGAAAAGATGCGCCAAAAGGGGAGTGTATGTCGTCAAATCTGGACACCGCATTTTCTTGCAACTCTCTGTCCGCAGTGCGGCGATTCCCTCACTGGGGAGCATGACAGTCTGGTACTATCCTGTTATAATTGTCATTCTTCATGGGAAGAAAAAAAGGGTCAATTCCACTCCATCAACTGGAACTGTGTTGTTTCAGCAAACAAAGAGATGTATTATCTTCCATTCTGGAAGCTCCGGGTCCGTTCGAGCGGAGTTGAAATGGAAAGTTTTGCGGATTTTCTCAAAGTGACCAATCAGCCGCTGGTGATACAGAAAAAGCATAAAAAAATGGAGCTCGTTTTCTGGATTTCCGCATTTAAGCTCCGGCCATCCACTTTTTTAACGCTCGGGAAAAATGTGACATTGAGACAGGAGAAACTGGTGGCTGGAGAGACTGTTATGATGAATAATATGCACCCGGTGACTCTGCTGCGGAAAGAAGCTGTTCAGGCTTTGAAAAGCCTGATGGCAGCGGCTGCATTGAATAAAAAGAAATTGCTGCCCTATCTGCCTGAGATCCGTTTTTATCCATTATCAACTGAACTGACATATCTACCATTTTTTGACCAGGGACACGATTTTGTTCAGGAACAGACTGGTATCTCCATTGCCAAGTCTATTTTACGTTTCGGACGTAAATTGTAACCTGCCATCAGTGATGGTATCATAAAAGTTCGCGGTATGCAGTCATTCCCGCGCAGGCGGGAATCCAGAATGTATTGAAATGACTAGATTCCTGCCTGCGCGGGAATGACGGAATAGAAATAATATATGATTTTACGAAGCCATCATCAGCAGACAGTGACAAATTCGTAAAAAATTGAAATCTAAAATGGATTTATAAATGACAATGTGATGATAAATCATGAAAAATATATGCGTGTCGCGCTCGAGCAGGCAAAAGAAGCGCTGAGTCAGGGGGAATTTCCAGTGGGCACAGTTTTTGTCCATGAGGAAAGAGTCATTGCCAGCGGGCAGAGGGCACACACCAGGGGGCGCCTGGCGCCGGTGAATGAAATTGATCATGCTGAAGTTCTGGCACTCAGAAATTTTCTGGCAGAAGAGTCAGAAATTCCAATGGAGGATATTGTGGTGTACGCAACAATGGAGCCATGTCTCATGTGTTTTTCGACCATGATTCTCAATGGCATCCGCAATATTGTTTATGCTTATGAAGATGTCATGGGCGGCGGAACCAGTCTTTCTCTGCAGCAGTTAAAGCCGCTCTATGCAGGGATGAATGTACATATCACTCCGCATGTTCTCCGTGAACAGAGCCTTGAGTTGTTTCAAAGATTTTTTTCAAATCCTGAAAATGAGTACTGGAAGGACTCACTGCTTGCCAACTATACTATAAGCCAGTAAAGTTCAGTTCTGAACTCAAATTTCTTTCTGATTACGTATGAAACAAAATGGCTGAGTTTTGTACGTAATCAGAAATTTTTTACCCAAAGGTTATTGTCCTGCCAGGTTGGATGATCTCTATCGGGTAACCTTTCAACCTTTTACCTGATATTATGACTTCAAAAGCAAGAACCGTTGCCTTTCAATCCGGCGAACGTAATATTTTTTTTCATATTCTCACTGCCTGTAATCTTTCCTGCCGTCACTGTTATATAAACACCGCTCAGCACGGAACAGTTACCCTGTCTAAAGAAACCATGCTGGAGTGGCTTGAGCTTTTTGCTGATCCTGCAAAAAAGACCAATGTGATATTTCTTGGGGGCGAACCCACCATGCATCCGGATCTGGCTTCCGGCATTAAAAAAGCAAAAGAACTGGGTATGGCTGTAACCGTCGATTCAAACGGCTATCTTTTTAATGATATTTTGAATAAGACCAGTCCGGATCTGCTTGATTTTCTGAGTTTCAGCCTTGATGGTCCTGATGCTCAGGTAAATGATCCCATCCGTGGGGAGGGCGTTTTTAATATTTGTACGTCCAATATGCGTAAGGCTGTTGTAAAAGGGTATAATGTATCAGTAATTTACACAGTTTCCAGTCTGAATATTGACCATCTACATCGCATGATTCCTCTTTTAAAGGATATCGGAGTGAAACGGTTTTTCATTCAGGTCATTGGTCTGCGAGGCAAACCAGCCCATGAAAGTGCAGGTGATTCAGGATGGCAGGTGAGCCCGGAACAGTGGCTGGCCACAGTGCCTGCAGTTGCTGCCCAGGCTGCGTCAGCAGGTATTCATGTGACATTCCCAAAGGTATTCATGGACAAGGATGAAACCTTTGAGTGTGCGGGGATTGTTACAGAGAATTTCTTTGTTTTTCCAAACGGGCGCGTGTATCGTTGTCCGCTCTGTGAAGATCATCCTATTCATGCTTTTGAAATCAAAGACAATCGACTTGTGCACCGTGAAGGCCTGACAGAAGATAATTTTTTTCAGCTCAACATTGCTGAAGGATGTGTCATGAATATGCTTTTACAGCCTGATACCATAAGCTATGATGATGAGGGAAACCCGGATCACAAAATATCCTGCTGCCTTCTGAAACAGGAGATTTTGCCGGAATAATTTGTGGGAATCAGAGTAACAGGATTATGCAGAACTAATCGGTTTCTGTTCCTGTCTTTTTTCCAAAAAGCGCTGTCAGAAATATTCCAGCTTCGTAGAGAAGGAAGAGGGGGACAGCCAGAAGCCCGGTGGCCATGAAGTCACCGGCAGTGAGAAGAAAGGCCATAAAAACAATGGCAGCATAAAAATAGAGTCGTTTGCGGCGAAAATATGTGGCTTTCACAAATCCGGCTTTTCCTGCCATGACCATCAGGAATGGTATTTCAAAGGAGAGGCCAAAGGCGAGTACCGTACGTGCCACAAAGGTGAGATATTTTCCGAATTTCGGTAAAGGTTCCAGCTGTTCCCCTGCATAACTCATAAAATAGAGCAACATTCGTGGTAATACCCCAAACAGGGCAAACAGAGCCCCTGCGCCGAAGAGAAGAGTGGCCCAGAAGACAACGGTCACAGCAAACTTTTTCTCGTTGCTGCGCAGTCCCGGTGCGATAAACATCCATACCTGAAAGAGAGTATAGGGGAAACTCATGACAATGCCAACAAGCAGCGAGAGTTTCAGGTAGGAGAGAAAGGCTTCAGGCAGATTGGTATAAACCAGCCGATCAAGAAATGGGCTTGCATCAAACAGTGGCGCCATGAAGAAGCGGGCAATATCTTCAGAAAAAATATAGGCAAGGCCTGAGCAGAGGACAAGGGCTACAAAAACTCTGATAAGCCTCTGGCGCAGTTCTTCATGGTGGGGACGAAACTGCTCAAGGCTTCTGACGATGAGGGACACTAGTTTTGCTGCTCCGTTGACTCTCTTTTTGCCTGAATTTCAGCCGTCTTTGAGTTATCCACTTCTTTTTCCGGCTCTTCTTTCTGTGCTGGTTCCGTATCGTTTATATCATCTGCAGAATCTGTTTTCTGTTCCGGTTCAACGTCGATGATTGTTGAGGAATCATTTTCGTCGACATGTTTTTTGGGATCATATATTTTATCCCTGTCTCCACCAGACCAGCTGTCGTCGGTTTCGCCTAAAACATCACTTGTTAAGGCCTTTGCGGCTTTTTCCAGCTCCGGTTTGATATCATCAAGGGGATTTCCATCCTCTGTCAGACTCTCTTTCAACGTATTGGCCGTTTTTTTCAGGTCAAGAATTCCTTTTGCAACAGTCCTGGCAAGATCCGGCAATTTGTCCGGACCAACAACAATCAGGGCTAGAGCCAGTATCAGAATAAGTTCAGGTAAGCCAATGCCAAACATAATGAAAACCTCAGATTTCTCACACCGGCTTTTCACCAATTTGAACAGCCCGCATGTCAGGTCGCAAATGTAAGGTATTTACCCGAATGTGTCAATAACAGAGCCTTTGACCACGTATCAGGGGTGGCCGATCTCACCGATTATTTTATAGTAACGCTGAAAAACTTCAAGGGGCACTTCGGTCTGCCAGTGGCCGGTGATCCGTGCCAGAATGTAGCAGATGAAGAACACTCCCAGAACAAGACCCGGCAGAAGAAGAGGATTTGTCTGTTTTTTTACAGGGCTTGAAAGGTTCAGACAATCTGTTACCGGGCAGACCTGCACACACTCAAGGCAACCGACGCATTCGGCGTTACGTACTGTCTTCCTGTTTGTCACATGAATGGAGGAAGGACAGACTGTTTCACATTTTTTGCAGTCGATACAGGTTTCAGGATTTCGTGTGATCTGGAATGGGCTGACAATGGCCAGCAGCCCGAGCAATCCGCCATAGGGGCAGAGATAGCGGCACCAGAAGTTACGGATTACAAATGAGATCAGGATAATTGCCAGCATGATGGAGCCGGCCAAAACACTGGGCTGCAGAAAGAAGTGCAGCATTTTGGCGTCAGAGATCGTGTTGTAGGCAGAGTGGTGAAAGTTAGTGAGGGCTTCAAGCTCCATTCTGTAGAGAATCAGATAGCCAAAGAACCCAAGGAGCAGGTATTTAAGACTGAGCAGGGGCAGGTCAAGCCACGCCGGTAAACTAAACATGATGTGCATTTTTTTTCCTGCACGTTCAGCAAGGCTGGATGCAAATCCCACTGGGCATATCCAACCGCAGAAACCTTTCCGCAGAAAAAGACTGATCAATATGGCAGCGATAAAAATAGTGAGCCCTGCAGGGTGGATGGTGTCAAATTCTGCGCCGAGAAGGAGGCGCTTCATGCTCACCAGTGCACCGAGGGGAAGAAATGCTTCAACGGAAGGGGGTCTTGCAACAAAGCTGTTGGCGGTGGAGTCCAGGGCCCAGAGATGGAACAAATAAAATTGCCATCCGACATAGAGGCAGAAAAGAGCAAACATCGACTGGCAGAGGAAACGAAACCGGCTCAGACTGTTTTTTAATGACTGTATATTTGAGTTCATAACGATAAATCGAAATATATAAATAAAGTTGTAACAATTGAAAAAGAAATAATTTTTATTCCTCAATATATAAGATAGACCTAAGGTATCCTTGATCAAGGTCAAAAACCAGAATAATTTTATTTTTGGTATCCTTTGCTTCAGATTCGCAAATGATTGACTTTCGCGGGTGGGCTGACTATATTGATGCGGTTGTCCATAAACGGATAGGTGCGCCGTGATATTGTGATGTTATTTGTAATATGATGGCGAAATAACAGGAGTGTGAACAGGAGATAGGAAATGTCCAGTGTCGTTGTTGTGGGTACTCAGTGGGGTGATGAGGGTAAAGGAAAGATTGTTGATCTTCTGACCCGCTATGCAGATTGTATTGTTCGCTTTCAGGGAGGAAATAACGCAGGCCACACCCTGGTTGTGGATGGCCAGAAATTTGTTTTTCACATTATTCCGTCCGGTATTCTATACGAAAACAAAAGATGCATGATCGGAAACGGTGTTATAATCGATCCCGGTGTACTCCTCGGTGAGATCGGTGAACTGCATGAAAAGGGCCTGCCCGTTACTCCTGACAGACTGATTATCAGCGAAAATGCCCATCTTATTATGCCTTATCATCAGAGCATGGACCACGCCAAAGAGGCATCCCTTGCCGATGGAAAAAAGATCGGTACAACCGGTCGCGGCATCGGCCCCTGTTACATGGATAAAGTTGGCCGGTCCGGTATTAAATTTGGTGATCTCCTTGATGAAACTCTGTTTCGTGACAAGCTTCAGGCCAATGTCGAAGAGAAAAATTTCATGCTTACTACTAAATATAGTAGTGAGCCCGTCTCTTTTGATACTATTTATGCTCAGTTCCAGGCATTCACTGAGAAACTTGCCCCGTTCATCGGCAATGTTTCCGTGGAACTTGATGTTGCCAGAAAAGCTGGTAAAGATATTCTCTTTGAGGGTGCTCAGGGAACCCAGCTTGATATTGACCATGGAACATATCCTTTTGTAACTTCATCAAATACCATTGCCGGAAACGCCTGTAACGGTTCAGGATTCGGGCCGGCGCATATCGATTCAGTGATTGGAATCCTGAAGGCCTATACAACCCGTGTGGGTGAGGGGCCCTTCCCCAGTGAGCTGTTT
>DQTH01000097.1 GCA_015662865.1 Desulfocapsa sulfexigens | reverse complement strand
TTTGAAAATTTTATATAAATTTTAAAATAGTTAGGTACTTTTTAGGAATAGTTACTATTGGAACTTCAGTTTAAAAGGACATCAGGTGGATAATCTGCAGACAGCTTTACTGCTGATGCGTCGCTATGAAAAAGACTTTGTCCGGATGAGAAGTGACAATCATAAAAAAAGACTGTTCAAATCATTGGAGGATTACAAAGAACTTCTGACAAAAAGCAGCTGTGAAAAAGACATTCTGGTAATCCAGGAACAGGGGGTAAAAACATACACGGAAGCGCTGAACAAGTATGTTGCTGCCAGGCAGTCCATTGAGCTGCAGGAGCATTACTACCAGGCCATGAGGTCAACAGCCCGTGACATGGAAGAGGCTGTCTCCCATATACTGATACAGGGTGCTGAATCACTTTTACTTGCTATTCGGAAAAATGAAAAAGATTATCTCCTCCGCAAAACTGTGACATATGTCGAAAAAATCCATGACGCCATCGCAAAACTGCGTCAACGTGTCAATGGTGCAGGAATTCTACAGAAACATATCAACGGCATTACCGCAGACCTCGATGCATATCAGCAGTCTTTTGACCTCATGGTTCAGGAAGATAAAAAAATTGTAGAGCTGACTCAGGTAATGCGTGCAACAATCCATAAAATTGAACCAAAGGTCGATGCTCTCGAGCAAAGAGCTGAAAAAGAAGTCATTGTTAAAATTGATTCAATTACTCAAAAAAACAAATCTCTTTCTAAAATTGCCATTGGAGCGGGTATTGCCGCCATAAGTATCGGTATGTTTCTTGCCTTCTTCATTACCGGACTCATTGTTAGGCCGTTACGCCGTATAACTGATAGTTTAAGGAACATGTCACTCGGTGAAGGTGACCTGACACAGCGTCTGAAAGTTGACTGCCCTTCCTGTTCAGATATTAAGAAGTGCAATGAACCATCCTGTAAAAGCTATGACAAAAAAGGGTTGTGCTGGGAAGTCAGTGGTACATTGGCAGAAGTCCCGGACTGCAAGGAAGTGAAAAAAGGCAATATTTCCAACTGTGAAGACTGTAAGGTATTCAAAAAGGCAAACTATGACGAACTGCAGGAACTCTCCACCAACTTCAACAATTTCATCCTCAAACTTCAGCGGATGTTTAAAGATGTTATTGATGGTGTGGTGACAATATCTTCTGCGACCACTGAACTCTCAGCGATTGCAAAGCAGATGTCTGGTGGTGCTGATAATGTTTCTTCTCAATCCAACTCTGTTGCCACTGCAGCTAAAGAGATGAGTGTCAACATGGAATCAGTTGCTGCTGCCACTGAACAAACCACAACAAACATGAATATTGTGGCTTCAGCCGCAGAAGAAATGACTGCAACTATTGCAGATGTGAATAATAATACAGAGCAGGCAAGTAAGGTCACCAGTGAAGCTGTGGAAGAAGCAAAAAGTGCCACGGTAAAGGTGCAGCACCTTGGGCTTGCAGCCAGTGAAATCAGTAAGGTCACGGAAGTGATAACAGAAATTTCAGGCCAGACCAATCTGCTTGCCCTGAACGCCACCATAGAGGCTGCCCGTGCCGGTGAGGCAGGGAAAGGTTTTGCAGTTGTGGCCAATGAAATCAAAGATCTGGCGAAACAGACAGCAGATGCCACTGGTCAGATTAAAACCCAGATCGAAGACATACAAAATTCCACCTCAGAAACCGTTTCTCAGATCGAACGGATCACCACAGTTATAAACAACGTTAATGATACTGTCAGTACCATTACCGGTGCTGTTGGCGAACAAACTGCAGCAACCAATGAAATCGCCTCAAACGTTGCCCAGGCAGCAGAAGGGCTTGCAGAAGTAAATGAGAATGTGGCTCAGAGTTCTGCTGTATCAACTCAGATTGCCAGGGACATCACCATGGTCAGCCAGTCATCCTCTGAAATGTCCACCGCCAGTGCAGAAGTTCAGAGTAATGCTGCTGAGCTCTCTGAAACTGCGGAAAAACTCAAACACATGGTCAGCGGTTTCAAATTATAGGAAGCGCAGAAAACACATACCCGTCCTGGCGGGTTCAGAATAATTGTCACTCACCGGGACTGGTTTTAGTTTGGATGATGTAGATTCCGCGTTGCTTCAATGATGTTATGCTGCCTGACAATATTCTTAAATATCATCTTCAATTCTTCTTCATAACTGACAATATTCTCATCTGCCATTTCCTGCGTCCGTAATTACATTTACCTGCAGTGCCACAACAGACATAATCAACTGTAATCACATGACTTAGCCAGACCACCCAGTATACTTTATTTTGGCATGCTTAATGCTAGACTTAAATAAACAGATTATTTGCTTACTGCTCACATCGGGAATTGTTTCAAGATTTTGTCCTTGGAAATTCATAGGGTGTTATGAAAATGCAAAATTCAATTGAAAGAGATCATCTTCAAGAGATACTGACAGGGAAAATTCCTCCGGAAATCACTGATCTTCTGCAGTCTTCCAGCATAGGGCTTCATGCTCTTGAAAAAAAAGCTGCTGAGCTCTCCTGGGTTCTGGAAGTAATCATCGGAATATCCGAACAGATCAATCTGCTGGCAATCAATGCAATCCTCGAAGCAGATAGAGCAGAAAAATCCGGTGCCAGGTTTTCCGTTGTGGCGAACGAGCTGAACCTGCAGGCAAAACAAACTGTCATCGCAACGGATGAGATCAGAGATAAAATAGTATCAATTCAGGATTTAGGAAGAAGAAGTGCAGCCGATCTTGCCCAGCTCACGAGCTGCCTCAAAGAGATGAAAATCTGCTCAGCAACTCAAATTTCTGACATAGGTAACATAAACGCAAACCAGATGGGCAGAAGAAAAAGGAAAAATTGAAATTTTCCGACAGGAAGGAAAATCGATACTGCAATTATTTTGTTTCTTGTTCCTTTGAGTATTGTTTGATAACATTTGTTAAAGGCTTTTCTTTCTGATTTTATTGTACTTTTTATCAAATCCAACAAGCAATCATAAAGAAGAATGTTTTTCATCATAATGTTACGTGATTTTAGCCAGTTAGTATGTTTCTGATGGTTGAATTAGCGCCCTGCGGGCGGGTTTGATTCCTTGCTGTATTTCATTGTTTCTTGGTAACAAGCCAAACAGTG
>DQTH01000087.1 GCA_015662865.1 Desulfocapsa sulfexigens | reverse complement strand
GTCATCTTTTATGAAGGATCGTTTTTGCTCTCTCCCTCACTCAGCGACCGCGGCAAACTACTCAATCAGCTACACCCTGTCAATGGAAAAAGAGGCTGTTATTCAAATTAATTCGATTTTCTTTTTGCACATGGTTCTAATTATAGAAAAATATTTGCTTTTCATGTAGTTAAGTCGTAGCATTGAGGAACTGGTTTTATGGCTTATGTGATGGAATTTCTTAGTAACTGTTTACCTTTGGTCCGATATGAACGATAAAAATAAACTACTTCGCAAGCTGCCTAAAATAGATTTTGTTTTAGATAATCTTGAGCATAAGAATGATGATGTGCCACTTTCTATTAGAAAAGCAGCTGTACGTGAGACTATTGAAGAATTCAGACAGCAGATTTTATCCGGCCTCTGCACTGAGCTGCCCCGTACCCAAAAAGAATGGGATGCACTTTTCAATGAAGTGATAGACAAAAAAAACAGTCCGAATCTTCAGAGAGTCATAAACGGTACAGGGGTTGTTATCCATACCAACCTAGGCCGCTCATTACTTGGCCGGCAAACTATGTCCGCCCTCCAGAATGCGGCTTCTCATTACACCAATCTTGAGTTTGATTTATCAACAGGGAAAAGAGGTTCCAGGTATAGTCTTGTCGAAGATATTATTTGTGATCTGACAGGAGCAGAAGCTGCGCTGGTCGTAAATAATAATGCTGCAGCTGTTCTACTTTCTTTGAACACATTGTCCTATAAGAAAGAAACAATTGTATCTCGTGGGCAGCTAGTGGAAATTGGGGGCTCTTTTCGGATTCCTGATGTGATGTCGCGGAGTGGTGCAGAGATGGTCGAGGTTGGAGCGACCAATCGTACTCACTTATTTGATTATGAAAATGTTATACATGAGGAGACTGGGCTTTTATTAAAGGTACATACTTCTAATTTCCGGGTCATTGGTTTTACCTCCGAGGTTCCAATTCACGACCTTGTTACACTTGGTAATAAACATGGCATTCCCGTTATGGAAGATCTTGGCAGTGGATCACTTATCGATCTTTCCCCATGGGGATTACCCAAAGAGCCTACTGTTCAGGATATTGTTGCTGCTGGAACTGATGTGGTTACCTTCAGCGGAGATAAGCTTCTTGGTGGCCCTCAGGCCGGGCTGATAGTTGGAAAAAAAGAGATCATAGCCAGGATTAAAAAGAATCCTATGAATCGTGCTTTGCGTATCGATAAATTCACGCTTGCTTCTCTGGAAAGTGTTCTTCGTGATTATTATGATATGAATCATGCCCTTGAGTCAATCCCAACCCTTTCCATGCTCACTGCACATCCTGATACTATTAAAAAGAAAGGTCATAGAGTGATTCGCAGACTTGGCGGTGCACAGAAAATCAAGGCCTGCATTGGGCTGCAGAAAACTGTTTCCCGTGTGGGTGGCGGGGCAATGCCTGAACATGGCCTTGACAGTTGGGCTCTGTCTCTTCAGCCTGGTGCAACAGGTGCTAGTGCATTTGAAAAATGGTTTAGAGGGTTGGAAATTCCACTTATAGTACGTATCGAGGATAATAAAATGCTCATCGATCTTCGAACTATTCTTGAAGATGATATCCCGATACTCGTTCAAATTCTCACACAATTCATGGATAAAAGGCAGGATGCCTGATGTTTGGTTATTTTCAGCACGAAGGGTGTAAAGGGCTTGAACGGAAAGATTTTTTTCGTTTTGCTAAAGAATTTCGTCAGGTAATTCATGAAAACATTCCAACCATTGAGAATGTGACTTTTTTTGATCCTCCTGAGCAACAGCCTGCAGTGAGTTCCAGGGAGAGCAAAGAAGAAAAAGAGTTGCGCCAATCAATGGAAATGACGATGAAAAAGGGGCGTCCAGTCATCTCCGGAAACAGCATGTTTCTACCTTTTCCTGTTGGAGATTCCTCAGTTGTGGCCCAAGTAACCGGGCTGGATGATTATCTGGTCAGAAAGGTTGCCAACGACTGGCTGGATAAGCTATCTCTATTACTTCTTCGTGAATTCCTTCTTGTCAAACGTGCCTGTATTGATCCACTCACCGGTCTTCTCAGCAGTCTGCATCTGGAAGAATATCTTGATTCAAGCAAAGATCTCGAGCAGGGAGTATTGGTTCTGGTAACTGTATTCCCCAAAAGTTCAAGTTCCTTTCAGGCCAGGGAATACCAGCATAGAACAGTTTCACTTCTGACAGATTTCCTGGAAGACCGCTTTCCTCTTTATTATCTTGGACAATCCTGCTTCGGGCTGGTTTGTGAAAACTGTGATTCCGATTTTGCAGCTGAATTTGCACCATCGCTTGTCAATTATCTTAAGAGAAAGCGCTGTTCACGTGTGCATGTTGCTAGTGCTGCTTTTGGGGGGATTACTGAACAGACCAAAGTCGCGCAGCCACTCTCTGAAGAGATTATGAAAAAAGCATGGACTGCATTGCATGTTGCAAGCAGGAGAGGACCCTTTGCTTTTTGCAACTTCAGCTCCATTGAGGATGCAGATAATCATCCTCTTGCCCCGCCTTCTCCACTTCTTGTGCGATGGTTGCAGACATCCTCCCGGAAGTTAGATGAATTCTCGCTTGTCCAGTTTGATATTGCAGGTGAGAAGCTGATTGAGAGTCTTATGAATATTGTTGGACATGAGGCTAGATACTATACTGATAATAATTCTGTGTTTCTTTTACTGCAGGAGTTGAGTGGCAAAGAAGCGGTCAATACTGGAAGAGAAATTCTCCAAAACTTATCAAAAACAGCAGGCGCTGAAAGGGCGGTGAATGCAGGTATCAGTTCTTTTCCGCTTGCAAATTTTAAAAAAGCAGAGCTCCTGCAGAATTGTCGTAAAGCTCTTTGTCACGCTGCATTTCTTGAACCGGGGTCTCTGGTGTGTTGTGATGCTGTGAGCTTTAATGTCAGTGGCGATATTTATTATGGCGATGGAGATCTTGTTCTTGCTGTGAAAGAGTATCAGAGGGGGCTGTTATTTGATTCTTCTGATGGCAACCTTTTGAATAGTCTTGGAGTCTGTTACGCCCAGATGAACAAACATAAGCTTGCTGTGGAATGCTTTCGAAAAGCCAGTAAAAGTAAGGCTGATCGCTTCATGGCTCTATATAATCTCGGCATGGAACAACAGATTCAAGATGAGAATGAAGAAGCCATCGATTCTTTTACCAGAGCTCTTGCACTGACTGAAAAAGAAGGTGAAGAAAAAGCGCGAAATGATATGAGTTTTCAGCTTTCTGTTCTCTGCATTCAGGAGGGAGAGTATCAAAAGGGGCTGGATTTTCTCTTTCCCTGGTATGAGAATGAAAAAGCAAATGATGGTGGACAGAGCGCTCTTCGTTATCTCGGGATGGCCTGTTATGGGCTTGGCAGACATCAAGACGCCATGAGATATTTGCAGCAGGCCATGCGTTATGATGAATATGATGCTGAGGTTCTTGGCCTTCTTGGTGAAATTTATCTGAAAGAAAATGAGGGGGATGACATTGCGCTCAGGTTGTGTGAAAAAGCCGCGGAACTTAGTCCCTATTCTCTCGGTTTGAAGCTGCGTCTTGCAAATGCCCAGATTCATTGTGGGGATTATGCGAATGCTCTTAAAAATTTACAATCCTGTTTACGAAGCAAAAAATATCGACCGGCAGCGCTTCTGCAAAGAGGTATGTTGGCTCTTGAACAGGGACAATTGAAGAATGCGGATCAATGGTTCGCAAAAGTGGAATCATGCCCTGGCAGCGATTCCGTGATAGTGCGAGAAGCACATAATTATTTGAAAGATTTACGGAAGGGAAGGAGTGTCGAAAAATGAAAGAGAGGAGAAAAATCAGTCGGGAACCCAAATACTGTCTCGAAAATAATGTGGTTGGAGATTCCTGGCGTATGTTCCGGATTATGGGGGAGTTTGTCAATGGCTTTGACAGTATGTCTTCCCTTAACCTTCCTGCTGTCACGATCTACGGATCTGCCAGAACTTCCCAAGATCATTCATGGTATAAAACTGCAGAAACCATAGCTTCAGCTCTTGTAAGAGAAGGGTATGGCATAATAACCGGAGGCGGCCCTGGAATAATGGAAGCTGCCAACAAAGGGGCAAATGACGCCGATGGCATCTCTGTGGGTCTGAATATTGATCTTCCTCACGAACAGGCACCTAATCCATTTGCTAATTTATCTGTAGAATTTAAGTATTTTTTTGTGCGTAAAGTGATGTTCATGAAATATTCCATGGCATTTATCTGTATGCCGGGCGGATTTGGTTCCCTTGATGAGCTTTTTGAATCCTTAACCCTTATCCAGACTCAAAGAATTAAGCCTTTCCCGATTATCCTGGTGGGTAATTCCTTTTGGGGAGGCTTGATCGACTGGATGAAAGATCAGCTTCTTGCAAACGGCACAGTCAGTGAAGAAGACCTTGATCTCATAAATATTATCGATGAGCCTGATGCTGTAGTTGATTTTATTAAAAAAACTGTTGTATCATAAAAATAGTATCAGCTTTTGAACTGAAAAATAATCTTCAAGGGGAGTCGGTATGGCCCAGATTGATGCGTTTTTTAAATTGATGAATGATGAGGGCGCCTCGGATTTACATATGGTCGCGGAGCAACAGCCCATTCTTCGGATCCGCGGTGATATGGAGCGTGTCAAGTTCAAGAAGATGGAACATGAAGAGCTGAAAGCCATGCTCTATGAAATCTGTCCAGAGGACAAGATCAAGATTTTTGAAGAAATTGGTGATATTGATTTTGGTTACGAAATTCCTGGCCTTGCCAGGTATCGTTGTAATTATTTTCGGCAGAAATTTGGGATTGGAGCCGTCTTTCGTGAGATTCCAAGTGAAATTATGACCTGTGAACAACTTGGTCTGCCAAAAGTTATTTCCCGTCTTGCCTATCTACCCAAAGGATTGGTACTTGTGACAGGTCCCACCGGATCCGGTAAATCTACAACTCTTGCCGCCATAGTCGATGAAGCCAACAGAAGCCGGAAAGATCATATCCTTACCATTGAAGATCCCATCGAGTTTGTTCACCAGAGCCAGAAGTGCATAATTAATCATCGTGAAGTAGGGCAGCACACCAAGAGTTTTACAGCAGCCCTGCGTGGTGCTTTGCGTGAAGATCCTGATATTATAATGGTAGGTGAGATGCGTGACCTGGAAACCATTTCCCTGGCCATGGAAGCAGCAATGACCGGTCATCTGGTCTTTGGAACGCTGCATACCCTAAATGCCATGAAAACCGTAGATCGTGTTATTGAAATTTTCCCGGCAAATCAGCAGGGCCAGGTGCGGTCAACTCTTTCTGATGCACTGAAAGCCGTTGTCTCCCAAACCCTGTTTAAACGAATTGATGTAAAGGGACGATGTGCAGCTTTGGAAGTTCTCATTGCCACCCCTGCTGTGCGAAACCTCATCCGTGAAGGAAAAACCTATCAGATCGCCTCTGTTATGCAGACAGGTAAAAAGTATGGTATGCGGACCTTGGATGACAGTATTATGGAATACTTGGAGAAGAAGCAGATCAGTGCTGATGATGCCTATTCCAATGCTGTTGAAAAATCAAAGTTTCTTAAATTCCTGAAAAAACCACCTTCTGATTTCACTGAGGTTTGATACTTTAGAAACGTTTTATTGCTTTTTGTAAACAAGTCGAAAAGTATTTATGGTGGGATTGCAGCAATTCCCGAGCTTCGCCAATCAACGCTCGTAAATTAATTATCTATCCTGCTATAGGGTGATTTGGGCAGGATTTGACAACAAACATTG
>DQTH01000091.1 GCA_015662865.1 Desulfocapsa sulfexigens | reverse complement strand
TTCAGATCTTGATGCAGCAACCCAGGCACAGCTGACCCGTGGTGAGCGCCTGGTTGAAATTCTTAAACAGCCTCAGTATGCACCTCTGCCAATGGAGAAACAGGTTACTATTCTCTATGCTGGTGCTAACGGTTATCTGGATGCACTTCCAATTGATACCATGAGAGCTTATGAAGATGAAATGTTCGCCTATATCGAATCTAATGATGCCTCTATCTTTGCAGACCTCAAAGAGCAGGAAGAATTCACTGATGCCATTAAAGACAAACTGAATAAAGCACTTGATGCTTTCGGTGAAACATTTAAGGCAACCAAGGGTCTCAAATAATAGAGGGGGACGCTTGATATGCCCAGTTTAAAAGACGTTCAAGATAAGATCGTTGGTGTCAAAAAGACAGCACAGATCACATCGGCCATGAACATGGTCGCCTCGGCTAAACTCCGAGGTGCTCAGGATAAGATGGAAAATTTCCGTCCTTATGCTGATAAGTTCAATGAGGCAATGTCCAATCTGTCTGGAGGCGGTAACACTGATCAATTTCCCCTTATGGAAGTAAGGGATGTAAAAAATGTTGAGATGGTTATTGTTACCTCTGACAGAGGACTGTGTGGATCTTTTAATGCCAATATTGTAAAACTCGCTGAAAAGAAAATGCGCGAGTATGAAGCTGAAGGGAAAACAGTCAGTTTTGTGTGTGTTGGAAAAAAAGGTAACCAGTCACTGAAAAAAACCGGTAAAGTGAGGACACAGTTCCTTGATATCATGTCCGATTTCCAAATGTATAATGCTCGGGAAATTGCGCAGGATGTTGCCACGAATTTCTTGACCGGTAAAACTGACAAAGTAGAAGTCCTTTTCGGCCACTTTAAATCAGTTGCAGTACAGAGACCTGAAGCTCAGGACATGCTCCCAATCACTCCCATGGAGGAGGAAGAAGGTGCAGAAGAGAAACAGGCCGTCGGCGATTACATTTATGAGCCTTCTACTGAAGAGATTATGGATGTGATGCAGCCCCTGTATCTCAATGTAATTATCTATAATGCTATGCTCCAAGTTGGTGCATCCGAGCACGCTGCCCGAATGACAGCCATGGATAACGCGACTAACGCATGTAAGGATATTGTTAGCGACCTGACTCTTGTTTACAACAAGGCAAGGCAGGCTGCAGTTACTGGTGAGCTGATGGATATCGTTGGCGGTGCCGAGGCCCTGAAGGGATAATAACCATACGCAAATTTTCTTTTTTAAAACTTTGAGGAGGGAGATATCCCGATGAGTGAACAAAACGTAGGAAAAATAACTAGAGTAATTGGCCCGGTTGTCGATGTCGAGTTTGAGGCCGGTAAACTACCTAAAATTCTTGATGCACTTTTTGTAACCAACCCCGGTATTAATGATGATGAGGATAACCTCGTCATCGAAGTTGCCCAGCATCTCGGCGACAATGCAGTACGCTGCATCGCCATGGATGCTACTGATGGTCTTGTACGTGGTATGGAAGCCCGTGACAGTGAGCAACCTATTACTATTCCTGTTGGTGAGCCGGCTCTTGGCCGCATCATGAACGTTGTTGGACGTTCCGTTGATGGAATGGGAGATATCAAATCTGATAAAACCATGCCCATCCATCGTGAAGCGCCTCTGTTTACCGAGCAGGATACTGAGGTTCGTGTACTTGCAACAGGCATTAAAGTTATCGATCTTCTTGTTCCATTCCCAATGGGTGGAAAAATGGGACTGTTCGGTGGTGCTGGTTGTGGAAAAACTGTTATTATGATGGAGATGGTTAATAACATCGCCATGCATCATGGTGGTATTTCTGTATTCTGCGGCGTTGGAGAGCGTACCCGTGAAGGAAACGATCTGTACAATGAGATGAAAGAGTCCGGCGTACTTCCAAAAGCTGCACTGGTTTACGGTCAGATGACAGAGCCTCCAGGAGCGCGTTCTCGAGTTGCTCTTACAGGTCTTACAGCTGCTGAGTACTTCCGTGATGAAGAGGGACAGGACGTACTTTTCTTTGTTGATAATATTTTCCGTTTCACCCAGGCTGGTTCTGAGGTTTCCGCCCTACTTGGTCGTATTCCTTCTGCGGTTGGTTACCAACCCACACTGGCTACTGACCTTGGTGGTCTCCAGGAGCGTATTACTTCAACCACAAAAGGTTCCATTACAGCGGTACAGTGTGTATACGTACCTGCGGATGATCTTACTGATCCTGCTCCAGCAACTACATTTGCTCATCTCGACGGAACAGTTGTACTTTCCCGTCAGATTGCAGAGCTTGGTATTTACCCAGCAGTTGATCCGCTCGATTCAACTTCACGTATTCTTGATCCAAACGTTGTTGGACAGGAACATTACGATGTTGCTCGCGCTGTTCAGATCGCACTTCAGAAATATAAAGATCTTCAGGATATCATTGCGATTCTTGGTATGGATGAGCTTTCTGAGGAAGATCAGGTCCTCGTTGGACGTGCTCGTAAAATTCAGCGCTTTCTTTCTCAACCCTTTACAGTTGCTGAGGTCTTTACCGGTATGGCTGGTAAGTTCGTTTCAGTTGAAGATACAGTTGCCGGTTTCAAGGAAATTCTTGAAGGTAAACACGACGAGATGTCTGAGAACTCTGTTTATATGGTTGGTTCTATTGCTGAAGCAATTGAGAAAGAAGCAAAAGCAGCATAAGCTAACTGACAAGCATACGAGGATATACAATGGCACAACAAATACATTTAGAAGTAGTCACTCCGGCTGGAGCTGTTGTTAGCGAGGATGTTGATATCGTTAATGCTCCCGGTTATGGAGGTGATTTTGGTGTGTTGGCCAATCATGCTCCATTCCTCTCTACCATTAAAATCGGTCTTCTTACATACGAACAAGGTAAGGATCGGAAAAGTCTTATGATTAGTGGCGGTTTTTCAGAAGTCTCTAATAATAAAATTACTTTTCTTGTTGAAAGTGCTGAGTTTGGTAGTGAAATTAACGTAGATAGAGCTATGAAGGCTAAAGAGCGAGCTGAAAAACGTCTTGCTCAGGCTGCTGCGCATGATGGGAATTTCAATCAGGTAAGGGCTGAAGCTGCCCTTCAGCGCGCACTTGCACGTATCAAAGCATCAAAGATTGATTGATTAAGTAATCTTTGTTAGTATTGAAAGGTCGTCCTTAACGGGACGACCTTTTTTTTTTACTTTTTTGCATAAAATTTTTTGATGTATACAATTCATTGTTTTGAGGAGTGTTTATGAAAGCTAAAGAACGCATGGCCATTGCCAGACAAATGCCAGTGGAAATGACACCAGAAGAACGTGTCGAGAATTTCGGCGAAATTGTATCAGGATTTAGTGAATTCACAGCAATTCTTGAAGCAGAACGCTGCCTCCAGTGCAAAAAACCTACGTGTATAAAAGGATGTCCAATACATAATAATATCCCTGCCTTTTTAGCGCTTCTTCGTGAAAAGAAATTTGAGGAAGCTTACTGGAAAATTCGTGAAACCTCTTCTATGCCTGCGGTTTGTTCTCGGGTATGTCCTCACGAATTTCAGTGTGAAGGATCTTGTGTAAGAGGTAAAGGCAAAGGACAATCATTGGCTATTGGAATGCTTGAACGATTTGTTACCGATTGGATGGTGGATAACAACAAAAATATGCACACTGAATGTGCAATTCCTGGTGATAAAAAAGTAGCCATTATTGGTTCAGGCCCTGCAGGTCTGACTGTTGCCTATCATCTCTCACATAAAGGTATTCCATGTACAATTTTCGAAGCGTTGCCCGTTTACGGTGGTATGCTCACTGTTGGGATCCCTGCCTTTCGTCTACCTCGAAAGATTATAAACGCTGAGATTGAGGCTTTGAAGAGTTGTGGAGTAACACTTCATACAAATGTGGTTATTGGAAAAGATAAAAGTATTCAGGATCTTCTTGATGAAGGATATGATGCCATTTTTAATGGTGTCGGTGCCCACGCAAGTAGAAAACTTGGCCTTGAGAATGAAGAAAATACTGAGGGCGTTCTGCATGGTGTTGATTATTTGAGAAGAGTCAATCTTGGTGAGGATCTTGATCTTGGAAAAAAGGTCGTTGTCGTGGGTGGTGGCAATGTTGCCATCGATGTAGCACGCACCTCTCTTCGCTTAGGTTCAAAAGATGTATTTACTCTTTACAGACGTTCAAGAGAAGAGATGCCGGCATCAGCCGCTGAAATACACCATCTTGAAGAAGAAGGGGTTAGAATTGAGTTTCTGGCAGCTCCAGTAAAAATTCACTCAAAAGACAGTAAACTTACTCAGGTTGAATGTGTGCGTATGGAACTTGGAGAACCTGATAGCTCGGGAAGGAGGCGCCCTGTAATTCAGGAAGGTTCAAATTTTATGATTGAAGCTGACTCTATTATTCCTGCAATCAGCCAGAATGTCGATCATACAGTAGATGAAGGACAGGATATTGAACTCATGTCCTGGGGAACCTATCATACTGATCCAAGAACCCTTCAAACATCCCTCAAATTTATGTTTGCCGGTGGAGACAATGTCCTTGGTCCCCAGACAGTTGCCCAGGCGGTTTATCAGGGTAAGGTTGCTGCAGAATCCATTGAGCGTTATCTCAATGGTCAGAGTCTGACAGAAGATCGTGAATTTTTATGTGATCAGATAGACTGGTAGCTCAAAAAACTGATTTTGGGACAAAATGGATATCTCACCAAGCAAAGCCCTATAGTTCTTTTACAGTTATGACCGTACATGAAAAGCAGGATAATTCCATATGGAATTATCCTGCTTTTTTAATTTGTTAGAGACTAGCTGCAGTGGAATGAATATAACTTTGAACTCCCTGCCCGATTTCATCTGCAATAACCTCTAAAAAGGTGTCGGTATTCAGATGTTCTGAATCCTGCTGATTGGTAATAAAAGCCATTTCGATCAAAATAGCAGGCATCTCGGCACCAATTAATACATAAAAAGGTGCCTGTTTGACGCCAAGATTTTTAAAGTCCTTCTTCTGTATTCCCTCCATACCATCACAAAGGGAATTGTGTACGAAACCGGCAAGTCTTGAGGATTCGTTGATCTTTGAGTTCTTCATAATATCTGAAAGGATATCCTGAAGATCGCTCATTTGATGAGTAGAAGTTGCATTTTCAAATGCAGCAACCCTCATTGCTTCTGCATTGGTTGATAAGTTGAGATAATAGGTTTCAAGGCCATGAATCTTGGGGGATGGATGAGCGTTGATGTGTAAAGAAATAAAAAGATCTGCCTCATTGGTATTGGCAATTGCCGTTCGTTCTTCCAGAGGAATAAAGATATCGGAATTCCTTGTAAGAATAACTTCAGCTCCTGTCTGCCTTTTCAGAATCGGGGCAAGCTTTTTCGCAATTTCAAGGACAATATTTTTCTCTTTAAGGCCAAATGCTGAGGCACCAGGATCTTTTCCGCCATGACCTGGGTCGACAACTATTTTTCTGACACCAAGTCCTAGTTGCTGTGCAAGTGAAAGCTTTTTTTCTGTGATTTGCTGGTTGTCAACAGTTGAAACTTTCTGTGTACCGTGTGCTGGAATTTTTTTGAAATCTTTCAGTACAATTACTTTCTCAATAATTGCTGGTTCAGTCTGCAGGTCAGTATTACTGGTCAGGACTGGAACTGGCGGTAGGGATTTTTCATCTTGTTTTGCCTGCTTGTTTTCTTTTACTTCTCCTCGAACATCAATAACGACACGGAAAGGATCAGGTAGACTGAAAATTTTGTAGCTTGAAATCGATTCAATATCAAGAACAACACGAACCACTTCCGGGGTGAATTGTCCGGTGCGGATTTGCTTCAGTAAGCCATCTTCAATTGGGATGGGGGACCGGTAACGAGGATCAATATAGGATTCCTGAAAATCAAGATAAAGTCTTCTAGGCTTGTTGCCGCTTTTTTCAAGAAGGATTTCCCGGTAGGTAACAGGGCCTGAAGCGTTGATGACAACACGAGTATAATTGTCTGATGACCAGTATTTTACCGGGAGCACATAAGAGAGGTTTTCGAGATAGCTTGGCTTAAGCATGACCTCTGGAAGAGGAATATTATACTCTTTTGACAACTCTTTGAGTTTGTCAGAGGCACGAACGTACATGTCTCCATTTCTGTAGTAAGAGATAATACGCCCATAACTTTTCGCTGCCTTTTCCGGGTTGTTCTGTTTTTTAAGATATAGATTGCCAACAGCATAAAGAGCGTCATCGGCGAGACGGTTGGTCGGGAAAAGCTCCGAAACATCGTGGAAATAGGATATGGATTCCTTCAGGTCTATATCGGTTCCAAATTTCTTATACATCTGAGTATACATGCGACCGAGCATGTACAGGCTTGGAGCGGCATAGTGTGATTTTGGGCCGGAAAGATAGATTTTTCTGAAATTACGAACTCCATTCAGCCAGTTGCTACGTGATTTACCCAGGTTGCTGTTTGTATGCAGCTCATTGTAATAAAACTTTGCCTGCTGATAGCGTTTGTCCAGACTGACAACATCAGTGGTATTATTCTCGGCTTCCCCTGCTGAACAGTGGCTTGTTGATAGAGAGAATATGAGAAATAAGAAAAAAATAAAGATTGGAAACGATCTTGTCATTACACTTAGTTGTGGCAGTGGAGTGAAAAATGGGATGATTTGAAGAGCGGGTGGATACTCATCTCATATCAGTCATTATATTTTAAGAAGTATACCTAAAAGAACAGCCGAAGGCAAAAGAAAATGTTCAAGCATTATCAGGCGTTTCATTTGAGATTACCTGCTACATCTGCTATTTTTGCGAAAAGATGTATCTCAAAGAAAAGAGATCTGGTGTGTATTAGTGCCTTACTCCAGATAAACAGCAATAAAAGACAAGCGTTTGCATATTTAATGTTAAATCAGAATGTTACGAATATCCACAGGGCACTTATACCTCCTTGTGGGGTGTTAGTTAAGAAGTTTTAATAGCTCATATATTGCGTCCAGAGCTTGACGGGGAGTTAAGTCGTCAGCGTTGAGTTCTTTTAGGTACATCCGAACAGCATCGTTTTCAGGAGTGGGAAAAAGAGATAGCTGGTTAGGGTGAGTTTTCCTGCGTGGCTTCCTGGAAGTTGTTCCTTTTGCAATGGTTGGTGTGCCATCCTGGCTGAATTCTCCCTGTTCGATGTTCTTAAGGATAACCCCTGCACGCTGGACAACCCGGTCCGGCACGCCGGCAAGAGCTGCCACCTGTATACCATACGAACGATTTGTACCGCCTTTGATGAGTTTGTGGAGAAAAATGATTGTATCATTCCATTCTCGTACTGCAATGGAGTAGTTGCGAACCCGTTCTTCGGTTCTGGCCAGATCTGTAAGCTCATGGTAATGGGTGGCAAAAAGGGTTTTTACTCCTTTTCCATTTTTGTTGACCAGATCTTCAGCCACTGCCCAGGCGATGGCGAGGCCGTCAAAAGTTGAGGTGCCTCTGCCGATCTCATCAAGAATGACGAGACTTTTTTCTGTTGCATTATTCAGAATATTTGCAGTTTCATTCATTTCCACCATAAATGTTGACTGTCCCCGTCGCAGGTCATCCATGGCACCCACTCTGGTAAATATTCTGTCCACAACCCCAATGGTTGCAGCTTCAGCCGGGACAAAGGAACCCATCTGGGCCATGAGTACGATGAGAGCTGTCTGTCTGAGGATGGTGGATTTTCCAGCCATATTGGGGCCGGTGATAATTAGAACTTCTTCTGTCTTCTGATCAAGATGCACATCATTTGGCACAAATTTCCCACTGGGCAAGGAACGCTCGATAACAGGATGTCTGCCTTCAACGATATTGATTGTCTCACCACCATTTACTTCCGGACGCTGGTAGCGATACAGACTTGCAACTTCTGCCAGACAGACAAGAAAATCAATTTTGGCAAGCAACTGAGCACTTTTTAATAATCGTGAGCTCTCAGCAGCCAGCTTTTTCCTAATTTCTGTGAAAAGCTGGTACTCAAGTTCGAGTCGTCTGTCCTGGGCTCCCAGCACTTTTGTCTCGAATTCTTTCAGCTCAGGGGTAATAAAACGTTCGGCATTGACCAGAGTCTGCTTGCGGATATAAGTTTCAGGAACTTTATCTGCCTGAAGCTTACTCACTTCAATAAAATATCCGAAGACCTTGTTAAATCCTACTTTGAGCTTAGCAATTCCTGTGACTTTTCGTTCCTCTGCTTCAAGGTCAAGGATGAGCTGTTTTCCATGGCGCTGGATGTGAACAAGCTCGTCAAGCTCTTTATTGTAACCTTCTTTTATGAGCCTACCTTCGCGCAGCGTAATGGGCGCATCTTCATGGATCGTCACTTCAAGTAATTGGTGCAGGTCATCAAGGATATCCAGATCATCACCCAGCTTTTTGATCCGATCAGCTTCACATTGGAGTAACAGCTCTTTAATTGCAGGAAGCCTTGCAAGAGACTGCTTTAAGGCAAGCATATCCCGACCATTTCCGTTCCCAAGAACCATACGGCTGTTAAGGCGTTCCACATCATATATGGAAGTGAGCAGTTCACGAAATGAGTTACGAATGCTTGTGTGATAATGAAGAAACTGTACTGCAGCAAGTCTTGCATTGATGCGTTGCACATCCTGAAGTGGAAAAAGGATTTCCTGCTTCAGCATCCTGGCACCCATGGGTGTACAGGTTTGATCAAGCACAGAGAGGAGCGAACCTTCACGTTTGCTGCCAATAATGGTCTGGGTCAGTTCCAGGTTACGTCGAGATGAATCATCGATCTGCAGGATGCGGTCAAGATCGATGGGGGTGAGCTTTTCAATGTGACCGATCTCACTTTTCTGGGTCTCGATTATGTAGTCAAGGAGTACTCCGGCTGCAATTATTCCCTGCCTGAAAGCACCACAACCAAAGCCGGCAAGATTCGTTACCTGGAAATGATCAGTCAGTAATTCATCACAGGTTGTATAGTGAAACATGGGTGCCGGGCGTTTTGTGATGCAAAGATCAGGGATCAGAGTCTCAGCAGTAGTGATCAAGTCCGTCAATGCATCACTGTCTCTATCGCTGATCAGAAGCTCAGCAGGGGTCATACGGGTGAGCTGGTCGAGAATGACTTCCGCGTTTCCTTCTCTGTCAATAAATTCACCAAGAAGAAATGAGCCTGTGGAGAGGTCAAGAAAGCTTATACCAAAAAGTATTTTATCTCCTTTTTCCTTCCTTGTCAGTGCCGCCACATAGAGGTTGTCTTTGGCATCAAGAATCTGTGAATCAGTTACCACGCCGGGAGAAATAACGCGCACCACTTCACGGCGAACGATCCCTTTTGCCTGGCTTGGTTCTTCTGTTTGTTCACATATGGCAACTCGTCTTCCGGCTTTGACCAGTTTTGCCAGGTAAGTACTTGCAGCATGGAACGGTACTCCACACATGGGCACCTTGTTTGCCTCATTTTTGGAGTTACGTGAGGTCAGGGTAATCCCCAGAATTTTTGAGGCGATAACCGCGTCATCAAAAAACATTTCATAAAAATCACCCATTCGGTAAAAGAGAATGGTCTCCTGATGCTGTTCCTTGATTTCAAGGTATTGCCGAAGCATGGGGGTGATCTTTGGTGCTTTACTCATTTGTCTGGCTTGCAAGAAGCTCCTGAAATGGTGGGAGAAGTTTGTCAAAAGTGGCAAACAGGTGGTCCGGGATACTGCGAATGTCAGCTATGACTGTCATGAAATTGTGGTCATTCTCCCAGCGGGGTACAATATGGAAATGGAGATGTTCGGCAATTCCGGCACCGGCAACCTTGCCAAGATTACAGCCGACATTCAAACCATCAGGATTGAGTTGATCTCGAAGTATCTGTGTGGATTTTGCAATCATTTCCATTAGCGAGGCCTGTGCTGAACTACTGAGTTTAGTTATACATGCAATATGGTCAATTGGTGCAATTAGTAGATGCCCGTTGGAGTATGGAAATCTATTCAAGAGAACAACATTTTTGGTATCCCGGTAAAGAAGCATTGATTCTTTATCAAAAGAGTTTGTACCGGGTGGTTCAAAAAGACATCCTGAAACTTTTTCGGCCTTGCCAAGAACATGTTCCATACGCCAGGGCGCCCAGAGTGTTTTCATCTTTCATCTCCACTGAGCTGCTGCAATGATGCTTCAAGGCCGTTTGCAGTGGTGGTGAGTATGGCATAAGTACCGGATGAACCATAGCGGCCTGTGGAAGCAAAAGAGCCGGGATTGATGAAAAGCGTTTTACCAAGAAGATGATTTACCGCAAGATGGGTATGACCGTAAACAATACAGTCAACATCAGGAAAAATATTCCAAAGCCTGTCTTCAATATTATGTCTTGCACCTGCACCATGGCAGAGGCCGATACTGTAACCGTCGATGGTGATCAACTTATCAGAGGGCAGAGTATGATAGGATGACAGGTCACACATATTTCCATGTACTGCATGGACTTCCTTGCCTTCAAAGATATCGAGAATAGAAATGTCAGTGAGATCACCCGCGTGGAGAATCACGGAACAGTCCTGAAAAGCCACTTGAGCCTGTCTGGTAAGCCAGGATGACGGTCTGCTGAGATGTGTATCAGAAAGGATACCTACGCGTGTCACTGAAATGATTTCTCCGGTTTATGTGATGCCAAAAGAGCTTAACAACCCACAAGGGGGTATAAGTATCTTCACCAAATTCTTCTTTAAAAAGGCGAAAAGAATTTCTGATTACGTATAAAGCTCAGCCATTTCTGTAAGTCATTCCCGCGTAGGCGGGAATCCAGAGGGCTGGCACGAAACGGGATCCCCGCCTACGCGGGGATGACACCGCCACGATCACTTGTAATTCTTTTGTTTTACCAATTCCTTATGTCTTCACCATATGAAGTTGGCTGAGTTTCATAC
>DQTH01000275.1 GCA_015662865.1 Desulfocapsa sulfexigens | reverse complement strand
TTGCTGCACGAGTGCCCAAGTTGAGTAACTTGCACTCATAACGGGAGTGGCTGTCGTTAATAACCGCTTTTTTATATATTTCTTACGAGGTGATTGAATGGTTGATATTATTGTGTTGGCAACAACCAACAAAAACAAAATAAAAGAGTTTCGGGAAATGGTAAAAGATTTTCCAGTTGAAATACGTTCCGTTGGAGATTTCGGTCCCATCCCGGAATGTATTGAAGATGGAGAGACATTTGAGGAAAATGCTTATAAAAAAGCTCTTCATACTGCAAAGATATTAGGCCTCCCGGCTATTTCCGATGATTCCGGACTGGAAGTCGAAGCCCTGGATGGTGCGCCGGGTGTGTATTCTGCAAGATATGCAGGGGAATCGGCAACAGATGAGGAGAATTGTGCGAAACTGCTGAAGGAGATGAAAGGTAAGACAAACCGGAAAGCAGCTTTTCAGTGTGTACTTTCCATCGCTGTCCCATCCGGCCCGGCGCTGACCTATGAAGGAACATGCGAGGGAACAATTCTTGAAGAAAAACAGGGTGACTCAGGCTTTGGTTATGACCCTTTGTTTTTCTATAAGCCTTTTAACAAAAGTTTTGCCGAGTGCGGCATGGAAGAAAAGAATAAAGTCAGCCACCGCGGAAAAGCTTTGGCCGAGCTTCGTGATGAGTTTGACAAGGTTATCATCTGGCTGAATCAGCGCCTTGCTGAAGAAAAACCACCCAAACCTGACCACAATGAATATGAAAATGACGACTGGTCGAAATAGAGCCTGAGTTTTTTTGATATCCGCACATGAGAGCAGGTGTTCCTGCTCTTATGTTTTTATCCCTGGCTTTTACCTGCTACAAAGATCAGCCGTTTATATTCGCATATTCTGTGCAGACAGGGATTTTCATTTCTGACACGAAACTGGATCTCAGCCTTCAAGAGGATGACAGATATTCTGGATCTGTGATTCAACATTGAGGCACTGGATCCCCGCCTGCGTGGGAATGAACATATTGCTGCTCCAGAATGTTGCTAGCTGAGTTTCCTTAATTTCCGCAATTAAAATTTCTAACCTACTTCACTGAATATCTGTTCCTGATCCGTCGGGGAAGTTTACTGCTATAGTTGTCCGTAAGGAATTCCTTAAATTCTGTTAGTACCTCAGAACGACCTTTCCGGAAGAATATTTCATTTTCTGTCGGTTCTCCCCGGCAGTTCTCTTTTGTAATATCTTTCAGGCGTTCATCGATTAGAGCATAAAGGTCAATAAGATATGTGTGTGACATCTGTTCCTCAAAAGTATTTCTGGGTTTTTAAATCTATATTATCGGTAAGATAGCGACGTATGATTTCAAGCTCCAGTAACTGCCCTTTATGGTAAGACTCAAGCGACTGATCTTTATCGAGAACTGCCTGCTTTATACCTTCCCCGACCAGCAGAATTTTATTGCTGAGATAGTCGTGAATTTCTACTGAAAACGCATGTGGCATAAGTAATTCCTTAAATTAAAACGATTTTTTTTCTTGAGTTTAATACCACAACGTGGTTATTAGTATTGATCTGAAGACGCTTTGTGGGTAATCCTATGCTAATGAATAGTAACTACTATTACAACTGAACTTACATAAAGACGAAATAATCATTAACGCATTGTTTTTTGGTGGTAACAAAACCATCATACCCGGCTTTTTCTACAGAAAAGGCTATGATTAATCTTCTACTAAGGAGGTGTAGTGTGAAAAAGTTGGTAATTCTAGGTGCGGGTTGTGCTGGAACCATGGTGGCAAATAAGCTGCGGAAAAAACTGAACAAATCAGAATGGTCCATAACGATTATTGACAAAGATGATCAGCATGTGTATCAGCCGGGACTGCTTTTTGTTCCCTTTGGGATCTACAAACCGGAAGAGATTGTTCGAAGTCGTAGCGAGTTCATTGCAAGAGACATCAATTTTGTTATTGATGAAATTGTAGGTGTTGATCTTGATAAGCAGGTTGTGGAAACCACAGCAGGAAGCTATGAGTACGATAAGATTATCGTCTGTACCGGTGTTTCCCTTGCCCCGGAAGAAATCCCCGGCCTGGTGGAAGGCTGGCAGAAAATTGCTTTTGATTTTTACACCCTTCCCGGTGCCATTAACCTGCATCGTGCCATGCGCGATTTCAAATCGGGTAAACTGGTACTCAATATTGCAGAATTTCCTTTCAAGTGTCCTGTTGCTCCTCTGGAATTTGTCTATCTTGCAGATGCGTATTTCACAGAGCGCGGCTTGCGGGATAAAATTGATATCAGGCTGGTTACACCGCTTCCTGGTGCATTTACCAAACCCAAGGCAAGCGCCTTTTTCTCTCAGCTGATTGAAGAGAAAAATATTAATATCACGTCAAGTTATGACCTAGCTGAAGTGGATTGCACCAATAAGAAGATTATATCAGCGGCAGGTGATGAAATTGAGTTTGATCTGCTGGTTTCAATTCCTCCCAATGTCGGAGCCCGTGTACTCGTGAAATCCGGGGTGGCCATGGATGAAATCGGATATGTGAAAACCAACAACAAAACCCTGAAAGCAGACAACCATGAAAATATGTTTGTCCTTGGCGATGCCACAACGCTACCGACCTCAAAGGCCGGATCAGTTGCTCATTTTTCAGCTGAAGTAATGGTGGACAACTTCCTCCGTGAAATCAACGGCGAAGAATTGAAGGAAGACTTTGACGGACATGCCAACTGTTTCATTGAGACCGGTTTTGATAAAGCTGCTCTCATTGATTTCAACTACGATTACGAACCTCTGCCAGGTAAATTCCCTCTTCCAGGTTTAGGACCCTTTTCTCTGCTTGGAGAATCCAAGGCCAACCACTGGGGCAAAATGATGTTTAAATGGGTTTACTGGAATAAATTGGTGAGTGGAGAAGAAATGCCTCTTGAAGCACAAATGTCGCTGGCCGGCAAAGTCCAGGATTAAGGAGGGGTTATGACCAATGAAGAGAAAATTCTTGCTAGACTCGATGAACTCACAATGGAGGTTCGTGAGGCAAAGCAGGCTATCAGACCCTATGTGGAGCTTAAAAAGGATCTGGAACCGCTGTTCAATGATATGTTTATCAGTACCATTAGCAAGCTCAGTGGTCTGGACCGGCGGTTTGATCTGGAAGATGTTGGAGAAATGGTGGGTCAAACACTTATTTCCAGCAAAAATATTTCTGAAGCTCTGAATTCGCTCAATAAATTCATGGAGTTCAAGAAAGATTTTGAACCTTATTCCAAGGATATTTTCAAGGAACTGGTTGAGCTGTTACAGACTACCCTGCAGGGTTTTGAACCGGATAATCTGCAGGAATTACTGAAGCAGTTTGTTGTCAATATGGGCAATATGGCAGAAGGACTGAAAATGCTCGGTTCGATTATGGAGATGAAGAAAGATGCAAGTGCAGGTGGCATTTCCAAACTGGCATTTAATGATGCTGTCGAGCGTCTGGAATGTCTGAAGCAGCGTGGAGTCTTTGAGGCGTTTGAACAGGTTCTTGGTATGACCGAACGGGTGGGTGCCAAGATGCAGCAGGTTGATTTTCAGGCAGTTGAGCCAATACGCGGTATCTTTGGCATGATGGCAGCCATGAGGCGACCGGAAGTTCAGGAAGGACTCGGAGTTCTCATGGAACTCTCAACTGTCATGACAGCTCTTAAAACTGATCCCACAGAAGCGATAGCCTGTAAATCCAGCCAGGCTGCCTGATCTGTAAGATCGTTAAGTGGCTATTAACGAAATTCAGTTGTCAATATTCAGGACTTCCGCCTCTGCGGGAGTGAATCAGTTATATGTCATTCCCGCGAAGGCGGGAATCCTGTTTCCACAAAGCTGTCAGTAGGAAACAACATTGTTTGCTGAGTTTCATATAAAGCCATAAATCGTCAACACCCCACAAGGGGGTATAAGTACCTTGTGGGGTATTGTAACATTCTGATTTTAATTTGAATCCATAAAAGCTTGTTTATTATTGCTGCTTATATGGAGTAAGGCACTAACAATCCCGGATCCTCCGTTCCCGTAGACATTACGGGAACGGGGATACTGGTTACTGCGGTCTATTTTATCTTCAGCATATGCAGGTTCAAATTTGAGAAGGCTTCCTTCCGCTCCTCAGCGTTCAGCTGATCGGAAATCATCGGAACCGTAATTTTCATATTGTTTTCCAGCATTATTTTCTTGGTAATGGTTTCAAAACCGGGCCTGCTGACTGTCAGTGTATGATCTCCCCTGATAATTTCCACTCCCTCCACAGGGCTAGACCCAAGAAGAATACCATCAAGTTCAATCATGGCCGGATCCGCACTGGTCGCAACCCATACTTTCACCTTGGCTGCAGCGCCGTTGAGCCTCCCTTTCAGTTGTGTCTTTATCCCCGGAACTGCTGTAGCAATGGCCTTCTGATACAAATCAAGCAGCTCATCTTCACCTATCTGGTTCTGTACAGTGGATGTCTGTCTGAATTTGCGTGAGGCCTTGCCTTCCTGCACAGCAATTACATCACCTTCAACTGTATCAAGGGCCTGGAGCATGACCCGGAGATTGAGAGTGGTCAACTCTGCCTGATACCCTCCCTGATTGATTTTTTGCCTGCTGGTTGATAAAGCAAGAAGACTCCCCTGAATCAGCGCGTCACCGTTGAGAGAACGTGCAGCATTGAAAAACGTTGGACTGAGCGGAGTGCGACGTTCCCTGGTGGCAAAAAAGGAACCGGGCACCGGGTCAGAGCCATCACGGGGCTGCAGCTGTTCGATCTGGCGAACAAAATCCCTGCGGTCTATGAGGGTAAAATCAGGTGAGGAAAGTAGAGATTTTTGTAAAAAATATGGCCCTTTTTCTGTAAAGGCTCTGAAATTAAGGTTCCCTATAAGGGCTGCATCTGCTTTGCCTCCGGTTTCATCGGCAAAATCAAGCATGATTACCCGCACAGGCCGGGCCTGAGCCGAGAGGGAGAGGATGGAAAATATAAGGATTGTGATGAAACTAATAATTCGTTTTTGCATAGTCATGGGGTGCTCCTTTTGGTAAGTTGACGAGGCTGCCTTGAAATAACAGAATTTTCGCATACATTAATTTTCAGCGGGAGATCTACGTTTTTATGGCACCCATAAGTGAATATCTACAGGGATCATGATCGAAAGGCAAATGAAAACAATTCCTGTTTAGTGCCTTACTCCCTATAAACAGCAATAAAAAACAAGATTTTGTGAATTGAACTTTAAATCAAAGTATTACAAACACCCACAAGGCACTTATGCTCCCTTGTGGGGTGTTTGGGATTATTGCTGTTTAAATAAGATATCGATATGTTGCGGCAATCGCTGCTATAAACATTATGAATTCTGATTACGTATGAAACTCAGCCAACTTCATATGGTGAAGACATAAGGAATTGGTAAAACAAAAGAATTACAAGTGATCGTGGCGGTG
>DQTH01000154.1 GCA_015662865.1 Desulfocapsa sulfexigens | reverse complement strand
GGGGAAAATTTTCTTCCATAACCCACTACACTACATGTAGTAGTCGCTGGAGTCAAGTGCATACCCCAGTAAAACAAAATCACCGGGGAAACTATTAACAATCCTGGCAGATTGAAAACAATCAACAGGAGGGGGCAACACATGGATAGTCAGCAACCGCCATCAGCAGGTCCTGTCAGGCATATCAAGCAAGCGGCGAAGCCGGCCGGCCATGTCAGGGAATAGATGACAACAACGTGAACTGACTATTTAGATTTTTTGCAGTTTTTCGAGCGTTTTTTCATTCTTCCTGTCACCGGTATTCAGGACTGTTTTGGGTTCAAAAAGCATTACATGCACCTCTTCTTCGGCAACAGGAAGATGTTCAACACCTCGTGGAATAATGAAGAACTGACCTTCATCCAGATCAATTTCATTGTCTCTTAATTTTATTTTCAGTTTCCCTTTAATGACCATGAACAGTTCATCTTCATTTTCATGCTGATGCCAGATAAACTCTCCTTTTAATTTTGCCAATTTTACGTACTGGCCGTTAAGTTCACCTGCAATCCTGGGTTGCCAGTGTTCGTTGAAAAGGGAAAATTTTTCTTTTAGATCGACTTTATTTATTTCCGGTTCCTGATTCATTCTCACCAGCCAACTGTGGTATAAAAATAAGGCTCAAGACTGTTTAAATTCAATATTGGGCATCTCACGCTGGGTAGCCAGCTCCAGAGCTAAATAATCCTGTTTGAAAAAATTAAACTTTCTTGCGATAATTGAAGACGGGAAGGATTCAACTAGCGTATTCAATCTACCGATAAACGCATTGTAACGGTTTCTGGCCCGTTGAATTTCCTGCTCTATCTCATCCAGGCTCTTTTGCAGATCAAGAAAGTTTTCACTTGCCTTGAGATCCGGATATGCTTCAGCCAGCGCCAGCAGACCACCAAGGGATTTGGATATTTTACTTTCCTGCTCTATTCGTGAAGTTTCTGAGCCATGTCCAATGTGTTTAATCTTTTCTTCAAATATTGAATTTTCGTGGGTGCTGTAACCTTCTATCACACGCACAAGATTAGGAATCAGGTTGGCGCGACGCTTCAAGGCCACATCAATACTGCTCCAGGCCTCTTCGATTCGATTTCTGTATTTAACAAATTTATTATAGGTGCTGATACTCCAGGCAACGATAACAAAGCATACAAAAAAGACAGGGACCAAAAACTGTGGCTGCATCATATCCTCCTATTCTGACTGGACCCCTATCAAAGGCCAAGCAAACTCCGCAAATCAGATTCACTGGAAAAGCTGTGTGCTTCACCAGGGAAGGCACTGTTGCGCACATCATTATTGTAATCTGCCACAGCCTCTTTAATGGTGGGAGCCAGTTTGCAGTAGGTTTTCACGAATCCCGGGATAAATTTCTCAAACATTCCAAGCAGGTCATGGGTAACAAGAACCTGGCCGTCACAGTGAACACCCGCCCCGATACCAATGGTGGGAATACCTGTTTCCTCTGAAATAATCCGACCAAGCTCATCTGGAATACACTCCAGTACCAGTGCAAAAGCTCCGGCTTTTTCAAGGGCTCTTGCATCTTCCACCAGTTTTTTTGCTGCCTCGACATCACGTCCCTGCACCTTATAGCCACCCAGTTGCGTTGCGGTTTGAGGTGTTAATCCGATATGGCCCATCACAGAGATACCAGCCTGAACCATGGCGGTCACTGTTTCACAAACTTCCAGCCCGCCTTCCAGTTTTATTGCATCGCAGCCAGCTTCTTTCAGAAAACGGCTGCCATTTATAATCGCATCACGTTTACCACTATTATAGGTGCCAAAAGGCATGTCACCCACCACAAAAGCACCGGGTGCACCGCGGCGAACTGCTCCAGCATGGTGAATCATCTCATCCATGGTTACCGGTACAGTGGAGTCATAACCCAGTACCACCATCCCCAGAGAATCTCCAACCAGAAGCATATCCACATCAGATGCTGCCAGCATGGAGGCCATTGCCGCATCATAGGCTGTGAGCATGGTGATTTTCACACCCTCTTTCTTCATGGCGAGGATGTCAGCGATTGTCTTGCGTTTTGCCATTTTTTAATCTCCCTGGTCAAACAGAGTTGGCTGTCGTTTCATGCTTGATGGCAAAGGCCGACCAAAATGTTCGTATGCATTCATGGTGGCCATACGACCACGTGGGGTTCGTGTCAGGAATCCGGATTGAATGAGAAAAGGTTCATACACATCTTCCAGGGTATTTTTTTCTTCGCAGACCACTGTGGCCAAAGTTTCAAGCCCTATGGGCCCGCCCTGAAATTTATCAATGATGGAAAGCATGATCCGTCTGTCCATGTCGTCAAGGCCGAAACGATCAACATTGAGCAGATCGAGTGCCTCGTCTGCGACTTTTGCGGTCACTGAAGGATGTTTACCCACTTCTGCAAAATCGCGTACACGCCGAAGCAGACGGTTTGCTATTCTAGGCGTGCCACGTGATCTACGGCCTAGTTCCAATGCACCTTCAGGGTCAACCCGCATGCCGAGAATTGCTGCAGAACGCTGGATAATCCTTACCAGTTCCTCCGGCTCATACAATTCAAGGCGCAAAATCACTCCGAAACGATCACGCAGTGGTGGGGTCAACAGGCCCGTGCGAGTTGTAGCTCCCACAAGAGTAAAACGGGGAAGGTCCATTTTCACGGATCGTGCTCCCGGTCCCTGTCCAATGATCAGGTCGAGCTGAAAATCCTCCATAGCAGGATACAGAATCTCTTCCACAGCATGATTTAACCGGTGAATCTCATCAATAAAAAGGACATCACCTTCCTGAAGGCTGGTGAGAATGGCTGCGAGATCGCCCTGTCGTTCAATGACCGGTCCGGATGTCACTTTGATTCCGGCACCCATTTCATTGGCGATAATATAGGAAAGTGTGGTTTTCCCAAGGCCGGGATAGCCATGAAAAAGAACGTGATCAAGTGCTTCACCCCGGGCTTTAGCTGCCCGGATAAAAATATCGAGACTTTTACACAACTGCTCCTGCCCTACATATTCCTCAAGACTTTTGGGTCTCAGGGCATGATCTGGGCTGACAAGCTCTTCCCGAACCGGGGCAGGTGCAACCAATCGATCATTTGCCTTGATTTCTTCTTCAAAGTTCATGCAAGTGTACGCAGTCCTTCTCTGATGAGTTCTTCAACTTTTAACTCAGTAAAAGCAGTACCCCCCACCTGTTGTTTGACTTTGGCAAGAGTTTCCCGGGCAACCGGGTCCGGATAGCCGAGATTAACAAGGGCTGACAAGGCATCCATGACGGCATTTCCACCGGATATGGGCGTTGCTGCAGACTGTGACACCTCAGATGTTGTACTCTGCAGGTTACCAACCTTATCTTTTAATTCCATGCAGATTCGTTCTGCTGTTTTCTTGCCAACGCCTGAAATGGTCGTGAGGCCCTTTACATCCTCCATGGAAATGGCCTGGCACAGGGAATCCACCTGCATTCCGGAAAGGATGGCAAGGGAGAGTTTGGGACCGATTCCGGAAACTGTCTTCAAAGTGAGAAACATTTCTTTTTCTGCACGGGTGTCAAAGCCAAAAAGAATAAACGCATCTTCCCTGACATTTGTATGGATATGGAGAAAGACTTCTCCTCCCTTTTCAGGCAGACGGGACAGCCCCTCGGTGGACAAAAAAACCTCATAGCCCACACCGTTCACATCAACTATGCACCTGTCTGAGGCAATGTGCTGAATTTTTCCGGTAAGTGATGCGATCATATTTTTTTCTTTGTTTTTACCTGTTACCAGCTAAAATACACTCGTAAAAAGTTATAATCTAAGATGATTGGCATGACAGATAGCTACTGCCAGGGCATCTGCGGCATCACTGCTCGGTTCTGCTGAAAGCCCAAGCAGAACACGAATGATGCGCTGAACCTGCCCCTTTTCCGCCTGGCCATAACCAACCACTGCCCGTTTGACTTTTTTGGCACTGTAATCATTCACCCCCAGGCCATTCTGCATTGCCGCGACTACAGCAGCACCCCTCGCCTGGCCCAGCTTTAATGCGGATCCCGCATTGGTGGACATGAATACTTCTTCAACAGCAGCGACTTCAGGGGTATGAAGTTGAATCACTTCATTTATTCCCTCGAATATCTCATTTAAGCGATTTGCCAGCGGAAACCGGGGAGTGGTTTTGATGACACCGCAGGACACGAAAACAACCTTTCCATAACCGGCATCAACAATTCCATATCCGGTAATCCTGGAACCGGGATCAATCCCAAGGATCCTTTGTGCTGGTGACATGGTCTCTACGATAACTGCTTCATGAGGTCATCATCGATATCAAAATTGGCATGGACATTCTGCACATCATCATGCGCCTCAAGGTTGTCCAAGAGCTTCAGCAGAGCTTTTGCCGGTTTCTCTTCAGTCACTTCAATGATGGTCTGGGGAACCATGGTAAGGGAAGCCTCCACAAAAGTGACTCCAGCTTTTTCCAGCCCTTCACGCACATCATCGAAATCTTCTGGAGCAGTAACTACCTGAAAATGTTCTTCCTCTTCCACAACATCATCAGCACCCGCTTCAAGGGCCAGATCCATCAACTCTTCTTCGCTGGTGGTTAATTTATCAACCAGTATCATGCCTTTTTTATCAAACATGTAGGCAACGCAGCCGGACTCACCAAGATTTCCGTTGCTCTTTGCAAAATAGTGGCGGATGTCAGCAACTGTCCGGTTACGATTATCGGTCATGCATTCCACAAGAACAGCAACTCCACCGGGCCCGTAGCCTTCGTAAAGGATCTCATCATAAACTTCACCTTCAAGCTCTCCGGTTCCCTTTTTAATAGCCCTGGTAATATTGTCCTTGGGCATATTTTCGGACCGTGCTGTGGCTATTGCACTGCGAAGCCGTGGATTACCGTCCGGATCACCCCCGCCCATTCGTGCAGCCACTGTAATTTCTTTAATGAGACGGGTAAAAATTTTCCCGCGCTTGGCATCGGCTGCCCCTTTTTTATGCTTTATATTTGCCCACTTGGAATGACCTGACATATCTTTTCCTCTTATTTCTTTCTACGAAAGTCCATCCCGAGCACAAAAACTTCGCGACTTTCCACCCGGGAACTTTTAGGTTTAATAATTTTCACTTTGCTAAACTGCTCATTCACTTCTTTCACAAACTCAGGAAAATCCTCACCCTGAAAAGCTTTGCAATAATAGTTTCCACCGGGATGCAAAAGCGTTGAGGCAAGGGCCAGAGTTCGTCGTACCAGCTGCATGGACTGTTGATGATCTGCCCAGCGATTGCCGGTGGTTCGCGGCGCAAGATCAGAAATAAGCACTTTAAAAGCGGGTCTGATCTTTCTCAACTCCACAATCAGTTCCGGCTTCATGATATCCTGCCTGATCCAGATTATTTCAGAACCTCCTGCGCGTGGTGACAGATCCACCTCCTGCAGATCAACTCCCACAACAATCCCTTTTTCACCAACCACTTCCGAGGCATACAGGGACCAGCTACCGGGACAACAACCAAGATCCAAAACCGAAGCACCGCGTCGAATAAACTTATGTTTATTCAAAGCCTCTTCAAGTTTATACACAGATCTTGCCGGATATTTGTCCTTTTTCGCTTTTTTATAATAGAAGTCTTTTACTTTACGCACGTTTTTTACAATCACCCAGGAAACAGAAATTAAGTTTGAGAACAGTAACCCGCTTTTTAGCGTATTTATCTTCCTTTGACAAGGTTGATGGATTCGTAAAAACTCTCCATCTTTGATTTCAACTTTTTATGAGTCCATCACAGTTGATGGTCCCGTGAGAATGATAGAGCTAGGATTGGGCACTATTTATTTCCTGTAAAATATCAGCAACCCATTCAAGGGCCTCCTCGCGGTTTCTCACTTCCCCCTCCACCCGGGCTTCCTGCAGTTCATTTAAAATTCGCGAAAAGACAGGCCCCGGTTGCAAAGAAAAAATTTCAATAAGATCTCTGCCCGTCACAAACTTCGGCCCACTGAGTGCTGGTTCAATTTCACTGGTGTAGGTTTTAAGAACGCTACAGAGGAGATCCTCAAGTTCTTCCTCCATTGCGGCCGGTTTCGTCTCTCCCTTTCCGGCCAGACTATCAGCCATCGCAAGAAAAAATAATCCGATCAGATCATCACCAGCCCGTCTGGCAAGTTTAAGACAGGCTTTTTTGCTGAGTTCCTGTTTGCGTCGCACATTACAGAGATGAAACGGATGCATATGCATACCTGTCAAGGCTGCTACCCGGTCTCGTTTTTCGTTTGACCAGCGCAGGTCCCGCCCAAGTTTCTGCACTAGTCTGCGGCCCACTTCATCGTGATTATAAAAGGTGATACGTCCACCTTTATCTTCACGGATTTTACGGGTCACAGGTTTCCCTAAATCGTGCAGCAGGGCCCCCCATTTCAACACTTCATGGATACTCGGGGTGGCCAGATACTCATGAAGCATCTCTTCACATTCCGGATAAAATGTTTCAGGATCTGCCAGAATCTTCTCCATGTTGTCAAGAGCTGCCAGACTGTGACCCAAAACATCAAGGTGGTGTGATTCCGGCTGTTCCAGACCAAGGCCTTTCTTCAGCTCTGGAATAACCAGAAACAGTATGCCTGATTCCGCCATGGCTGAGATAACCTCATAGGCCCGATTTGATGCCATGATCAAATCCATTTCATAGCTGATCCGCTCCACCGATATTCTGGAAAGAAGTGAGGCATGTTCAACAATGGCCGCAAGTGTTGTTTCATCCATAACAAAACCGAATCTGGCCCAGAGTCTATAGCCACGAAGAATACGCAAAGGGTCACTGACAAAAGCGTCCGGACAGGCCTTGAGAATTCCCCTTTCAAGATCCTGCAGACCATTCAAGGGGTCAATGAGCTTCATCCTGCCCGCTGAATCAGTAAATTCTGAAAAACTGAGCCCCATGGCATTGAGGGTAAAATCCCGCATGGTCAAATCTTCTTCAATTGTTGCCGCACCTTCACGAAAACTTGAAAAATCAATGGTCAAACCCTTCCAGACAACACGCCCGGCATCTTCTTCGGCGGTTCCCAGGGGCACAAAAGTTCCACTGTCTAGATAGTGAATAAGGGAACGGCAGCAGCGTACCGCGTCACAGTCAACGGTTAAATCAAGATCATTGGGCACAGTCTGCATAAACCAGTCGCGAACAGTTCCTCCAACAAAAAAAATCTCCCGTCCAAGGTCACTGGAGACTTCGGCAAGAGCCTTGAAAAGTTGTGGAGAATAATCAGATCCATGTTTTCGCAGCGCGTCTATATCACGAGCAGTCACAGTTTTTCCTCCTTTTCTTTTCAGCAGACATGTTTATAGTGCTTATTTTCATCGATACCGAGACTCTTGATAGATTTATAGCCTTTTTACAAATTCATCAGGAGTTTAACACATAAAATCTAACACCCCACAAGGGGCTATAAGTACCTTATGAGAATATTTTCTTAAAAAACAAGAAAATACTCTGTAAGGTACTAAAATTCAAACGCGTATGGATACTCCAACCCAGCGTATGCTGAAAATCGGCAAGGCCACCATTGGACTGATCGGGCTTGATATTGCTTTGAACAAAGCCCTTGCCGAAAAAATCTCCGTGAAAAATGCTTCCAACTATCTTTATGATGCAATTCGGGGTGAAAACTATATTCCCGCCGGCATGAAGGAAGAGTATAAAAAAGCGCTAGAGCGCGAATATAAAAAGCTGCTGGGGCAGGAAGTGGAGGATGATGGAGACCTGATTATTCGAATTTTTGGAACTGGATGCATCAGTTGCAACGGGCTGCAGGACGCAGTGATTGATGCCATGATGCAGGCGGATATTGCGGCGGACATCGACATGATCCACGAACCTGATGAAATAGGAAGACATGGTATTACAGCAACACCTGCGCTTATGATCAACGGCAAGGTGAAGATCGCCGGCATCCATCCAACTCCGGTGCAACTAAAACAGTGGCTGCTTGAAGCCGCGGAAAAACAGCATGACTGAACAAGCCAAGCTGATTCTAGCCCCGATCCGGGGCATTACGGACTGTTTTTTCCGGACGCTTTTCCAGCAATATTTTCCAGGCTTTGATTCATCCCTGGCACCATTTATCAATCCGCAGCGTCACTCATCTTTTCAGCCCAAACAGCTCAAAGATCTTTTACCTGAGCACAACCGGCTGATGCCAGTCGTACCACAATTGCTGCACACCAATGCGGAAGACTTTCTCTTCCTCGCAAGCCGCCTGCATGAACTTGGTTATAAAGAAGTCAACTGGAATCTGGGCTGTCCCGCCCCCATGGTCACCAAAAAACATCGGGGTTCAGGCCTTCTTCCCTTTCCAGAACAGATCATTGCCTTCCTTGACCATGTACTTCCAAGACTGCCGATGGCCATGTCCATAAAAACGCGGTTGGGATATGAAGACAAAAACGAGCTCCTCACGCTCCTGCCCCGTCTCGACAGTTATCCTTTAACTGAAATCATCATCCACCCGCGACTGGGCAGGCAGCTGTACAGGGGGAAAACAGATCGTGAAGCTTTCGGAATTTGTCTTGCTGCCAGTGAGCATTCCATTGTTTACAACGGCGATATTACAACTGTTTCGGAGTTCAGAGAACTGCAGGAGCAATTCCCGAAGATCAGCAAATGGATGATTGGCCGTGGTGCCCTGGCCAATCCTTTTCTGGCAGGAGAAATAAAAAAATCGGACATCTCTGAAAAACACCATACCCTGCTCAGTTTTCACAACGAACTGTACACCTGCTACCGTGAACTCTTATCCGGTCAGGCCCACCTCCTGGGCCGCATGAAACAACTCTGGATTTACCTCAGTGCCTTCTTGCCGCCTGAAAAAAAGACCTGGAAAAAAATCAAAAAATGCCGGACCGAAGAAAAGTATCAGCAGGTTGTGGCAGATATTTTCAAGACCTGACAGATGGATAAAATCCTTTCAGTTTACCAGTTTTCTCACCACATAGGGAAGGATACCTCCGTGCTCAAAATAGAGCACATCGATATCAGTATTGAGGCGTGAAATCACCTCAAACTCAATAATTGAGCCGTCTTCTTTTTCTGCTGTTACCTGAAGTGTTTTTCTCGGTTTCATGTCTCCAATTCCCTTGATTGTGAACAATTCCGATCCATCCAGCCCAAGACTCTGCCAGCTGAGGCCCTCCATGAACTGAAGCGGAAGTACACCCATGCCAACAAGATTACTCCGATGGATCCGTTCATAGGACCTGGCAATGACAGCCTTTACACCAAGCAGTTGCGTTCCTTTGGCAGCCCAGTCCCGGGATGACCCTGTCCCATATTCCTTCCCGGCCAGTACAACGAGCGGTGTCTGCTCCTTCTGATACTTCATGGCAGCTTCGTAGATATACATCTTTTCATTTTCAGGGAGCTTGCGTGTGAAACTCCCCTCTTCCTGAGGAACCATCTGGTTCTTGATTCGTACATTGCCAAATGTTCCACGGATCATCACCTCATGGTTTCCCCGTCTCGAGCCATAGGAATTAAATGCTTCCGTGCGGACACCCTGCTGCAACAGGTACTGTCCTGCAGGATAGGATTTGGGAATAGCGCCGGCCGGAGAGATATGATCAGTGGTGATGGAATCACCCAGAAGCAGAAGAGCTCTGGCCCTGTTTATATCTGCCGTCTCGTCCACCTGCACGGAAAAACCTTCAAAATATGGAGGCTCTTTAATATAACTTGAATTCTCTTCCCAGGAAAACGTTGTGCCCTCAGTCAGCTTGAGATCATCCCACAGCTCATCACCATCAAAAATTTTGGCATATTCCTGTACGAAGAGTTCTTTTTTAACATGGGACCGGACAAGAGATTCAATGTCAGAGCTGTCCGGCCAGATGTCTCTCAAATAAACCGGTTGACCTTCGGAATCCTGCCCCAAAGACTGCTCATGGAGATTTACATCAATTCGCCCGCAAATGGCAAAAGCCACCACCAGCATGGGAGATGCCAGAAAATTTCCTTTGATACTTTGGTGAATACGAGCTTCAAAGTTTCGATTTCCGGAAAGAACCGCCGCCACAGACAGACCATTGTCAGTGATGGCCTTCTCAATTTGTGGATCAAGGGGCCCGCTGTTGCCGATACAGGTTGTACAGCCAAAACCGGCAACGTAAAAACCCAATGCTTCAAGATAGGTCATTAAACCGCTGCTTTGCAGATAATCGAGAACCACTTTTGAACCGGGTGCAAAAGAGGTCTTCACATAAGATGGAACTCTCAGGCCTTTTTCAAAGGCGTTTTTGGCTAAAAGCCCGGCTCCAATTAAAACAGACGGATTGGAAGTGTTGGTGCACGAAGTAATTGCTGCAATGACAATACTCCCGTTGCCAATGGATATTTCTTCGTTGTCAATCTGAAGAGCAATTTTCAGGCTATCCTCGCAGGGTTTGCCCTCATCCGGCTTGTGAGTAACAGATCCCGATTCATCAAAAAAACGGGATACCTGCTGTATGGAACAGCTTTTCTGCTGCTTGCTGTGAAGAATTCCTTTGTAACTCTCCTCCATTTCCTGGAAAAGGATTCTGTCCTGAGGTCGGGAAGGACCCGCCACACAGGGCTCGACTGTGGACAGGTCAAGTTCCACAACATCAGTATACTCAACGGTTTCTTCTCCTGTGAAAAACAGACCTGCTTCCCTGGCATACGCCTCTGTTATTCTCGCCTGTTTTCCCCTGTTTGTCAGCTCAATGTATTCAATGGTTTTTTCATCCACAGGAAAAAAGCCCATGGTTGCGCCATATTCCGGGCTCATATTGGCAATGGTGGTTCGATCGGTCACGCTCAGATTTTTAAGACCGGTTCCAAAGAATTCAACAAATTTTTCCACAACATTCTGTTCCCTGAGCATTTGTGTGATGGTAAGAACCAGATCAGTGGCTGTGACCTCGGGCCGCAGCTTACCGCTAAGCCTCATACCGATAACTTCCGGTATTGACATAAAATAAGGCTGCCCCAGCATAACTGCCTCTGCTTCAATTCCTCCCACACCCCACCCCATTACACCAATTCCATTAATCATCGTGGTGTGAGAATCTGTGCCGACCAGGGTATCCGGATACAAAACTGTACTGCTGTTCTGTTCTTCTGCCACAATTACTCTTGCCAGGTATTCCAGGTTGACCTGATGACATATGCCAGAGTTGGGGGGAACAACTTTGAAATTATCAAAATTTTTCTGAGCCCATTTCAGGAAAGAATATCGCTCTGAATTTCGCTCATATTCCATTTCTACATTTTTACCCAACACATCCGAAGTGCCGTAATAATCCACCTGGATGGAATGATCCACAATCAATTCAACAGGAACCAGCGGATTAATTTTTCGAGGATCGCCTTCCAGTCGTCCAATGGCATCCCTCATTGCTGCAAGGTCTGCCACTGCAGGAACACCAGTAAAATCCTGCATCAGTACTCTTCCGGGATGAAAAGGAATCTCGATCGGTTCTTCGTATCGTTTCTGCCATTTACTTATATTAACAAGATCCTGCTCCATGACAATTTTGTCGTCAAAATTTCTAAGCAGGTTTTCAACGAGCACCCGAATTGAAAAAGGAAGAGATGCAATGGTAGCAGTGTTCTCGTTCAACAAGTTGAAATCATAAAAATTATACTGCTTATCTCCAATCGAAATCTGCCTCAGAAAGTCTTGTTTTTTCATTGTAAATTCCTCTTGTTTTCCTTGGTTCAGCCAGAAGGTTTTTGTTTTCCCAAGCATGAGACATCAGAAAATTTTATTCTCATGTTCAAACAACTACTAGGCACAAAGCAGTCTTGCAAGCTTGGTCGGATAAAAAGAGGGAACATAAGGGTGTTGAAAAGTAACTGACCAAAGCCGCTTTTCAACTATGCTTTGATTGTCATTTTTGTTTTTTTCATCTTCCCGC
>DQTH01000121.1 GCA_015662865.1 Desulfocapsa sulfexigens | reverse complement strand
CTTTCAGGATCTGCTCCACTATTTACGACAACACCTTTTGTAGAGGGAAGGCCGCCACTATAGGCATTTCCGCTCCACATTTCCCCAAAAGAATTTCTGCAAAGCCAATAGCACCTGCAAAACACATTAAATCTTACAGCACCAGTGCTTGCCCATTTCCCATCACAACACTCTGCCTCAGCTAGTCCCATCGGATCAATCGCATTTATAGGATTCCCGCCCACATAAGCATAAAGATTAATCCCACCATCAAGCCCAATTGGGTCAGCGGAGATATACCGCCCAGTATCAGGGTCATAGTAGCGATTCCAATTATAATGCAACCCAGTCTCAGCATCAAAATACTGTCCCGGAAGTATTGTGACACGCCTTCTCCCCCTAAAGAGCTGTTTTGAATTCTGGAACGCGACCCCCCCATAGAGTTCTGTTTTGCTGTAAAATCAATATGCTCTACCATAGCAATTAAAAGATAGCAGTTAAAGAAAAAAGAAAGGGAGATACAGGAAACACAAGGGAAGCTAAAGCTTTTCACCGGGATGGTATTTAGCATGAATTGCTTTGAGGTCGTTGATCGTTACCCTGGTGTAGATCTGGGTGGATTCCAACGACTCATGACCAAGCAGCTCCTGGATATGGCGGATCGGGGCTCCATTTCGCAGCATGTCGGTGGCGCAGGTATGGCGGAAAGTATGGGTGGTGACGTTCTTTTTTATCCCGGAAAGCGCAGCGCATCGTTTGACGATGGCCCAGACAGACTGTGGAGTCATCTTTGTTCCCCAGCGATTCAGTATGAGATACCCTTTGTCTTTCCCCTGAACCATCACTGGCCTAACCATCAGAATATATCTTCTGATCAGTTCACAAACTCGAGGACTTATCGGTACGACACGGTCTTTTGCCCCCTTGCCGGATAGGATTGTGAGGTAGCCGCTGGATAAATCAAGGTCGCAGGTCTTGACTGCTGCCATTTCTGCGGCCCGGATTCCCGTATCATAGAGAATTTCAAGGGTGATCCTGTTTCGATTCCCTTTGTTCGTTTGCATGTCAGGGGCTGCCATAAGCTTTTTTAGCTCGGCAACATCAAGGATGCCCCTGGGTAAACGCTTTGGTTTTCTGGGGAGAATGATGCCTTCTGCCGGATCAGAAAGAAGGTAGTCCTGTCTTTTTAGATAACAACAGAATTTTTTCACCACACTCAGGAGCTGTCCCTGGCTTCTGAGTGTCAGCTGAGTGCCTTTTTCAGTTAACCGAAAGGCTAGCTCCTGCTGATACTCAAAGAGAACGTCCTGGTTCAAATCGGAAAGACAAGCAACATTCATTTCCTTTAGAAAGCGGTTGAAGTCCATTAAACCGTATCTGGCTCCACGGATTGTAAGTCTGGCACGGCCAAGGATAGTAAGATAACGCAGATAACAGCGGATAAGCTCATCTATTTGTTCCATCTATTCAACACCAGGATGATACTGCTCATGGCTGCTTTTCACCTCAATCGGCAACACTCTGGTGTACAACTGGGTGGTGGATAAGCGGCTATGACCAAGGAGTTCCTGAATATAACGGATATCTGCTCCCTGCTGCATCAGGTGGGTTGCACAAGACCTCCTGAAGGTGTGGGGTGACACTCGTTTTTCGATACCGGCCTTGATCCGGTAGGCTCGCACTGCCTGACGGATAGGAGCTGGCTGCAGAGCTTTTCCATTGTTGCTGAGAAAGAGTTTTCTCTCTTTTGGATTCCTGGCAGCATACCTGGGCCGGATCTTCTCCAGATATTCTCTCAAATAGCGAATACTGTTCTTTCCAAGAGGTACTATTCTTTGTTTTCTGCCTTTACCCTTGCGGATCAAGAGACTCTTTTCCTTAAAGTCAGGATCATATACCGTAAGGTTCAGCAGCTCATCAAGACGGATACCGGTGGAGTACAAGACTTCCATGATTGCCCGGTTGCGGATCTGCATTCTGAAAGAAAGATTCGGCTGCTGCAGGAGTTTTTGCATTTCGCTTATTGTCAGTACCGGCTGGATTTTTCTGTTTTTTCTGCAGGTCTCCACTAATCCTTCCGTGGGATTGATTAGTAAGCGGTTGTTCTGGAGAAGATATTCAAACAGTCTTTTTACAGGTCTCAGTTTCAAGGCCTTGGTCTCCATGCTGTTCTTTTCGGCCATGACATTTGTTTTATAGTCGAGGACGATCTGTTTGTTTATCTGGCGCAGGTCGGTTATTTCCAGATCTTTCAGATAACGGATAAACTGGTTCAGATTCTTGCGATAGGAATCTACCGTAGCATCGGCATAACCCTGGGCCTGCAACTGTTTCTGGAACTCCTTTATGGTTATTTCAGCGTTCATTGGTTTTGTCCTTATTTTCAGGTTTCCGGCTCACCCCTCCCTCCCCCTGCCTTGTTCTCCCGGCTCACCCTCGAAGTAGTTGCCTTTTTTCTTTAACTGCAGTGAGTTATCAGTTGTTTTGCCGACCTCGAAGTTCCCTCGAAGTAATACGAAAGACCCTCGGAGTTACGTTTCTTACCTCGAAGTTTACTCCCGGATCATCTTTTCAATCTCCTCAACAGAGGTTAGATTGAGGTAGCACATTTCGGATTCCTCGGCTTGTCCCTGGTAATGCAAAGCATACGAGTACTCTTTACCCCAGGAGCCAAGTCGGGCATTGATATATTCAAGCTCGATGAGCTGCTGCATATGGGTACGTACCTGCCAATCCGTCCAGTTGGCGTACTCCCTGATTGTTCTTCTGGTAAAAAAGACTTCATCAACCGGGATATTGTTCTGTTCCGTCTGCTCTTTCACCATGTTGTAGATGGACGACAGCAGGGTTCTGGAGGGTTGGGCCAACTCATCCATGGACTGACCAAGGACTATATTCGCAAGCTTATTAGCCGTTTCAATGTCCGAGAGAGTTACTTCGATATATTCAACCGGTTTGCCTTCCACTTCTACGGTTTTGACCTCTCTTTGGTACTGATGGAGGAAAGCCACGGCCCGGATCAGGCCGAGATACTTTTTATGGTCTCGTCTTGCCCCTATGGAGTGGTTGGGATAGCTGAGATACTTTGCGTATGGATTGACCACGGCCAGCTTTTTCAGCATTCTCTGGGCTGCATGGTGTTTTTTGGTGATGCTTTCCTGCTTCTTCTCGCGGATAAGGCCTTCCAGAGATTCAGCTTCTCTTTGCATCCGGTGAATGGCTTTGGTCATGGAGGTGGATTCATCAATGGTCAGGAAGATAAAACGGGAGGCCGTCTCCTGATCGATCTCGGTGGCTGTGGTGGTGATCATTACGCAGACTGGGCCGTTGACCGTGTATTCCTCGGTCTTCATTCTGCCATTCTGGTCTTTGCCGGTGGCGGCCACGGTGATCTTTTTGGCTGACTGGATATTTCTGATGGAATAGGCGGCACCGCCCATGCCCTCTGCCTCTTCTATGGCCAGGATCTTGTTTACCAGAGAGTCCTCTTCTTTATAAAAAAGTGCCTGGTCGGTTACCCGGGTGTATTTGATGTACTCCTCATCCGGGATCAGGGAAAGTATCGCATCCTGCAGGGTGGATTTGCCGGCTGCTGACCTTGATTGGATCAACGCTGAAAGGGGATCAGCAAGTTTTCTGGAAGTGGCGGCAAGATAGCCTACCAGCTTATTGATCTCTTCGCCGGTAACACCAAGGGTATCAAAGTCGGTCAGCAGTTCTGCGAAGATATCTTCATTCTTCAGGAATGATAAAGCCAGTTTCTTGTCTTCCTGGCTGATCTCTGTTTGTTTCTCTTTTTGCTTTTTGGGTTGCCACTCTTCTACCAGCTGCAGGAGTTTCGACAGATCTTCCTTTATCAGTGCTTCCGGTTCCTGGAGCAGATCCGCGCAGAGCTTGGCGAACCAGTGCCGGGATCTGGAAGAATAGAGGTCAATGGTGGTCAGTTCAAAGGGTTTTGAACTTTTTATACTCATATCTTCAGATACCTTGATGGTGGCTTTCAGCTGGGTATCACCACGCTGGATACCCTTTACCTGGTATTGACGTCTGGCGTAGCCAACGGTGAAGCCGTGTTCTTCCTGTTTGTAGAGTGTTTGTTTGCGCTTGTTCAGGCTGTCGGATTGTTCTATGGATTCAGGGTTGGCGGTTTTAAGCAGTTGTTCGAACTCTTCAGGAGTATGGCGGTTAAAAAAAATATTGATGTCTTTGTCCGGCAGGGTGACGATATGGACTTGTTCTACTCCTTGCTTTTTTAACTGCTCTGCTGTTTTGAAAGCTCCTTCCTTGCCTGGCTTATCACTGTCAAAGCAGATATACACTTCCTTTACCTTGCGGTTAAAGATAAAAAAATGATCCTCGGTTAAGCCATTGACTCCGTAGGCCGGGATCACATTCTTGAAGCCCTGGTCATAGAGGGTGAGTCCATCGATTATTGATTCAGTCAGGAGAATGGTGGAAGATCGTTTTACCGCCTGGCGGTTGATGATGCCTACGCGTGATCCGGCAAGGTAGAGGTGGCTGGCTCCATTTTCAGGGTCGATGTTACGGCCATAGAGGTTAACGATTCCACCGTTTTGATCATAGATGGGAAAGACTACGCAGTTATAGAAGGTCTCGTTTCCTTTTTTGTTGAGGATGCCGAGATTTTTGAGGGTTTTTATTACTTCCGGATCATCGGGCAGGATATTTTTTAAACTGCCGGTTACATAGCCGGTGCCGAAGTCTGTCAGGGATTGCTTGTCTGATATTCCACGGTTCTCGAGGTATTCCAAGCCTCGGGGGTCTTCTGTGAAAGTGTGTTGATAGTAGCCAACAACACGAGCCATAAGCTTTTTGTCGGCTACGCTGATCTCTTTTCTTTCTTCTTTAACTGCTGTTTTTGTTTTTCCTTTACCGGGAGCTGAAACCTGATTCGTCAGCCTTTTGACCGCTTCCTTAAAGTCAACCTGGTCGATCAGTTCAATGAAGCGGATTGCATCTCCGCCCTTATCACAGCCAAAGCAGTTCCACAGGTTCTGCTCGGGGTTCACTGAGAAGGATGGTTTTGTTTCTTCATGGAAAGGGCAGCATCCTTTGTAACCTTTGCCGTTCTTTCTGAGCTTTACTCCTCTGGATTTGACCAGGCGTACCAGGTCAACATTTTGTTTGATACTATTGATTTCTTCCTGATTGATCACTTTTTCATTCCTCCGGCTAAAGGAATGAGTTGGCCTTTTACATCCTTTACATAAAAAGCCAGATCATGGCAGCTGTAATTGTTGCTGTTTAGACGGAAGGACAGGAAACCGTGCCGAATGCCATCTATTTTAAAGGTGCTGGGTTTGCCGCTTTGATCCAGACCCTGGTGATAGTATTCGGAACTCTTTTTGATCCTGGCGAAGAGTTCCACTTTTCGTTCTTCTGGAGCCCTGTATTTGCCTTTGGGCTTGAGGTAGCTATGATCTTGTATGGTGGTGGCTTGTTTTTGATCTCTCATGGTTTGCATTTCTCCTTCTTCTATCTCGCATATCGAATAATAAATCTCGTAAGTGATTCAGGGACTCTCGCAGCATTACCGGATTCACCAGGGCACGCCCTGAGTGGTAATCGCTATCCAGCTTATGCAGGTTCTTTCCGGTGAGGGTAAAGGTGGCTATGTGCCGGTCATTGAAACTGATGCCGGACAGGTTGCCGCCATTGCTCAGCAAGAACGCTCCCTTGAATATGTCTGTGGTCTCGAAGTGGGCCATGGAATCACCTCCTTGTTGCCCGATATTGATATTTGGGCGGAGATGCGGTAGAAGATAGGAATCTTCCGGTGGATCTCTGCCGGGGTTCTAAGCCCATTAACCGTCTGTCCGCCAAGATGATCGGTTAATGGGCTTTTTTTTGTATTTTTTCAAGTAGCTATTTCGCCACCCTTCAGGGTAGCATATAAGATACTCAACACTGTGTCAATTACTTTCCATCTTTAACGCAACAAGACGATTTGAAGTCTGAGTGTTATAGTTAAAAGAAAAACCAAAGGTGACACTTATGACACTTGGAACAAAAATAAAGAAACTGAGAGCTGAGAAAGGATTATCCCAAGCTGCTCTTGAGGCACTATCAGGAGTGAATTGTAAATTGTTGAGCAAGTATGAAAATGAAAGAATTGTGCCCTCTGCTGATACATTACGGAAAATCGCAGAGGCCTTGCAAATCAGTTCGGATTATCTGATTTTTGATAATGCTCCCAAAGATGGAATCAGCACGCTCAAAGATTTGGCACTTTTTGAGAAATTTAAAGAGGTTGAGAAAATGCCGTCTGAAGATAGAAAGATGATTAGAAACATGATTGACGCCTTGCTCATAAAAAGCAAGGTAGAAAGCGTAATCAAGCCACAGCAGGACAACGATTCGTGGGAGCTGAGAATGCAGAACACCCTCGACCGCCTTCGTTCAAGAAACAAGGATTATTCCGAAGATGAAATACTGCAGATAGTGAACAAGGCTGTTGAGGAAGTGCGAAGTGATCAAAAAACAACGCATTAGGGCAGTTCTTGATACCAACCTGTTTGTAAGTGCTCTTTTCTCGTTGTATGGTTCTGTTGCAACATTACAGCAGCTCTGGATTTCCGGCGCGTTTGAGCTGGCTGTCTCCGGGGATATCCTGCAGGAGATCGAAGAGACTCTACAGAAGCCCCATATCCACAAACAACTTCACCTCAAGCCGGAAGAGATTGGCGGGATTATAGAACTGATCCGGGAGAAAGCCTTTGTCGTGACGAATGATCGCTATAAAACCGATAGGATTATAGATGATCCTGATGACAATAAATTTCTTGGTTGTGCCCTGGAAGCCAAAGCATACTACGTGGTCTCAGGTGACAACCATCTTCTTTCCCTGAAACATTTTCATGGTATTCAGATCGTTGACGCCAAGACGTTTGTTCAAGAAATGGAACGTAAAACATCTCACCAATGATTCCCCTTTATTTATTAGAACTAAAATTCCCAGATAGATCACAGCCTTTCCTTACGGCAGCGGTTCGCCTGGGCTTGGGTTGTGATTCTGAGTGCCGGGTGCTTCGTCGGACCGCTGCCTTGTCCGGGTTCCGGGGTAGATTGAAGCTGGTTTGGACATTTGGCGCAGACCGAAAAAGACCGGACTGCGCAAGGGAAGCGGTTCCGTTCCAGCCCTGCCTGATAGTGCTCCACCACCCACCCACCGCACACCAGGCAGGACTTCCACTGCACCGCTT
>DQTH01000177.1 GCA_015662865.1 Desulfocapsa sulfexigens | reverse complement strand
CTCGGTGCCATAATTATTCCCATGGTTTTGGAACAATTATAACACGTCCCGCCATTAATGCGAAGTATTATGTTTTACATTGTACTAGTCTATTACCGGTCTATTTCCCAAGGTATGATAATCTGATGAACGTGTAACACAATTTGTAGATATTACACATTGGAAAGCAGGCGCTGGCAGGATGGATTTTCTGATTCACCCGGATGCGTGTCGTTTTGGTGCCAGATCTCAGTAATTATTTCTGTAATGGCTTGAATTCGCGGAGAATGTCTGTCTGTTTCCCTATAGGTAAAAGAAAGCTCAATGGGAAAGCTCCCTCCCTGCCAAATGATAAGCTGACCCATCTGTTCAGCTTTAACTGCCTCTTCTTCAAGCATGAAATTCAGGCCAACCCCTGCTTCGACCATACTGGTGATTGCCGACTGCTGATCCGCGACAACTTCTGTCCGGGGTTTGATTCCCTGCCTGTGAAAGAACATCTCCATGATTCGACTGTATGGACAGTCTTCTGGTGTCCCAATCCAGGGCAGTTCAGCTAATTCTGCGTGGCTGGCGTTTACCAGTTTGTCTTTCAAGTTTACAGGTCCGACAATCCGTAACTTTAACTGAGCCAACAGCAGTTGACGGAGGTCATCACCGCCGCAGTCACCCAGGATGAAGCCACAGTCCAGTTCATTTCTTCGGATCATTTTTATAATAGTACCGGAAATAGCCTGGTGAAGTCTGAGCTCAATATGTGGATATGTATCGCGTAATTGTTGGTAGAGTGCGGTGATACGAAGAAATTTAGAATACCTGTTCAGACCGAGACGGATACTTCCTGATGGTTGATGCTGCAGATTCTCACCAAGTGCTGCCAAAGCATCAATTTCAGCCAGTATCTTCTTGGCCTTTTTACACAACAGTTTCCCGCCTGAAGTAAGCGTCATTCCTCTGGGTGTCCTGATAAATAGAGGTTGATGAAACTCTTCTTCAAGTGCCTTGATGTGCGCACTGACAGCTGGCTGGCTGATGTGGAGGGCTTCTGCTGCCCTGGTGAGATGATTCTCCCGGGCAACGGTGACAAAAGATTGTAGTTGATAAAGTTCCATGGGTACCTTTAGTGGTCATCAGGAATTGTGATGACAGCCTTCCATTCTTACTATGAGTTTTTCGGTTAGTAAACTGGTATTGCAATAATAAGCATTTGAACAGGTAACTAAAAAAATAAGATTACTTTTATGAGGAGGAAGAATGAAAAAGACAGCTTTGATCATGATTGATCTGCAGAATGATTATTTCCAGGGAGGCAGGATGGAGCTTGTTGGAGCAGAAGAGGCTGTGGATAAGGCAAATCTTTTACTTAACCATGCAAGAAAAAACGGAATAAATGTTGTTTTTCTGAAGCATATTTCCATCTATCCCGGAGCAACGTTTTTTCTTCCTGACACAAAGGGCATTGAAATCCATGATGCTCTCCAGCCGCTTGAAACTGAAGAGTTGTTTCAAAAGCACTACCCGAACAGTTTCAGGAAGACAGGGCTTGGTGACTATCTACAGGAACAAGAAATACAGCAGCTTTTATTTTGTGGTATGATGAGCCACATGTGTGTTGATGCAACGGTCAGGGCAGCATTTGACAAGGATTACGCCTGTCTGCTCGCCCATGATGCCTGTGCAACAAGAGCCCTGGATTTTCAGGGACAGACGATTGGCGCCTCACAGGTTCATGGCTCTTTTATGGCAGCTCTGGGTGCCAGATATGCGCAGGTTGCCACTGCAGAAGAATGTATACAGATACTGGAAAAATAGAATTGAAAACGTAAGAGGGGATGCAAATGAAAAGATTGATGCTGGTCATATTGATGATGTCTACGCTTGTCGCTGCAAAAGGATTTGCGGGAGACTTTTCACTAACAAGTCCACAGGTTTCGGCCGGGAACATGTTGTCTACGGAGCAGGTTTTAGACGGTTTTGGCTGCAGTGGAGAAAATATTTCACCTGAACTGGTCTGGTCGGGTGAACCTGACGGGACAAAGAGTTTTGCCGTAACTGTATATGATCCGGATGCTCCCACAGGCAGTGGATGGTGGCATTGGGTTGTGTTTAACATTCCAGCATCTGTTCATTCCTTGGCCAAAAATAGTGGCAATGCCCAGGCTGGCCTGCTTCCTGCCGGAGCTATTCAAAGCCGTACTGATTTTGGAAACACAGGGTATGGCGGCGCCTGTCCACCGGAGAAAGATGCAGCTCATCATTATGAGTTTACGATATGGGCACTGGATGTGGATGCATTGAGCCTTGATGAAAATGCTTCAGGGGCAATGGTTGGCTTTTTCCTGAATCATCATCAGCTTGACCGAGCAGTGCTTACCGCTGTATTTGACAGATAAATTACTTTTAGCCGGTTTCCTTATGGATTCCGGCTAAAATATAATTGAAATTCCGCGCTCTTCCAGAGCGGCTTTATAGCCCCATTTATGAATTGCGGCCCTGAATTTTTTTTCAAGTTTGTTTCTCTCAATAACTCTCCAGGTGCAGGCAACAATACCGGCAGCCATTTCTTTTCTGCTACCATTGGTCACAAATTCAAATGTACCATCTGTGGTCAGCTGAAAGAAATTTTTAAAAGGATCGAGCAGGGGAAACTCATCCAGATTATCCAGGAATTGCTGTTTAAGCAGGATGATCGGGTTTGTCTTGTTTTTCTTGCGGATGATCCGGGCATAGATGCTCAAGAATTCGTTAATTGCAATATTCAGATCAGACATATATTGATCTTCTTCAAGATCGTCAGGCGGGTTTTCAGGATCCGGTTCCGGCTGCGACACGGTTTTATCAATAAATCGTCCCAAAGCCAACGTTCCCTCACTGGCATCCCGCATACTGCGATGAAGACGCTCGTAATCATCTTCAGAAGGGCTCAGACCTCCTTTTCCCCAGGAATAGGATCCACCACACCGTTTTCCCTCATGAAAAAACAGAATTGCACTGTCATTCTGCTCTCCCATGTCAATATCCACAAATCCTGAAAACTTTTTTTTCAGGAGGCGACTGGTCAGGTCCTCCAGGGTGATAACAGACAGCTTAACTCTGGTCTTGTTCCGCTGGAAGGAGGGCATTTCACTCCAGTAAAAAATTGCTGCGGAATCAAGATAGTAGACTGTTATCTGGAAATTTTTGGTGGAAAGGGGCTGCAGGACAACATCAAGATCCTGTGATATTTGAGCATGTTCACCCTGGTTCTGGATCAGCGCACGAACAAGTTCCTGCTCATAGAAGTAGACCAGTATTTCCTGGTCTGGTGCTTTGCAGTACAGACATCCTGAACCGATTTCACCCTGCAGGTGTTCAATGAATTTTTCGAAATAGAGAAAGTAACTGTTTAATTCAGTTAGATATGGTTGTTCTTGAGGAATTAACATTCACTGGCCTCATCAGGCTACTCAATTGGTTTGTCAGTGGCGGGTCGGTTATACGCTTTTTACTGCGTCGGACTGCGAAGTACATTATAATCTGAGTCAGTGGCAGCAATAAAAGATTTTAATTCCATTGCTTTTAAAACCGTACTGTCCTGCTCAAGCTTCAGAATTGCTTTTTGAATTGTGTCTTTTTGCTGTTGTGGCAGGTTTTTACTCACAGAGAGTGCCCAATTTGGTAACCATGCCGTTTCAGTAACAGATTGAATTGAACCGGGCATAATATACTGATCAGCTTTATGCAGTGCTGATTCGCGAATAAAGCCAGCATCGACATCTCCGATGCTTACTGAAATTATGACATTTTCCTGACGGTTGTCAGCAGCAACACTTAATACACAGTCGTTTTCCACATCAAGACCCTGCTCTTTGAGGGTTAACTTCTGAGACAGAAAACCACCTGCTGACGACTTGCCAACTATCATTACTTTTTTTCCTTTCAATGCACTGACCTTGCTGATACCTGAATCAGGTCTGGTGATGATGATGCCCCGGAATTTATCACCGCCTTTGCCCTTTACTGCAGTGGCAATAACTTCATGGCTACCGGATACATTGACATAAATCAGCGGGTTTTCATAACCTATTGCAATTTTTCCCTTCAGGAGTTCCGCCTCGTAGCTGGCAAAATTGTCTGTTAAAACAGGTTCAAAAGACACACCGGTTTCACTGCTGAGATAGGCAGCAAGCGGTGTAATCATGGCGGTCAGTTTTTCGGGGAAGTAGCGGGGCAACATGGAGAGTTTTTGACTTTCGGCACGGCTTGGGCCACTGCTGAAACACATTGTAATCAGGATAAAAAGTACTATTTTTTTCATGGGTTTTACGATATTCAAAAATTATTATATTCTTGCCTGGTATCTGTTGATTATTAACTTCTCTATTTAGTCTTGTTATGTCATCATTTTAATGTATAGATTTACTCAGTCATGGATGCTTCAAGCCCGGCAGCTTTGCGGACAACATCATATTCTTCATCATGAGCCAACCGGAATTCTTTGATTTTCAGGGCTTCCAGAACAGAATTGCCAGCCTGCAGTTCTTTAATGGCTTGGGTAAGTTTTACTCTGTCTTCCTGTGGCATGTTTTTGCTGATGGAAAGTGCCCAGTTTGGCAGCCATGCGGTGCCCTCCATAACTTTTAGAGCACTGGCCGGAACAAAAGATTCTGCTTTGTTAAGGGCAGATTCACGTACAAACCCGGCATCCACATCGCCGGTATAAACAGAAAAGATCACATTTTCCTGTTTATTCTCAGGGGATTCTTCTAAAATGCAATCTCTTTCAATATCAATACCGTGTTCCAGGAGCGTTAATTTCTGCGAAAGAAAACCTCCGGCACTGGTATAGCCGACAATGGATATTTTTTTCCCATTTAGATCTTTCAGTGTGTGCAACGGACTGTTTGCACTGGTGATAATAATACCTCTGAATTTATCCCGGTTGGTACCCTTCACTGTCATGGCCACCACTTCATGGGCTTTGGAGGCAAGGACATAAATGTACGGATTTTGAAAACCTATATCAATGCCACCACTGGAGAGTTGCTTGGTATATTGGTCAAAGGTTGATGTCAGGGTCGGTACAATCTTCAGACCTGTTTTTTGGCTGAGATATTTCGCAAGTGGTATAATTCTGGCATTGATTTCTTCTACAGAATACCTGGGCAACATGGAAAGCTTATATTCTGCAGCTATTGAAAACGAAGCTGTAGTAACAATGAAACAACATATTATTGTTAAACAACAAGTTGTTATGCGTGTCATGCGGCGTTTCCTATTGTAAGAGAAATGTGTAGTTTTCTTTGTCGTGAGGTTTTGCTTTTATTTTCTTAGTCGATCTACTGCGGCCTTAATTGAAAAGCGCATTCTTTCAAAAGCTGCAGCAAGTTCACGCATCTCACGGGGACCACGGGGAGAGATCGTGAGGTCTAACTCGCCAAGACTGATTCGATTGGCAACATCTGTTAATTCCTGCATGGGTCTTGTTATTGTTCTGGTGAGAAGAAAGAGAATAATAAAACCAATCAGTAGAATTGCACCAGCGACAGAGAGGGTTACTGGTGAAATTAAGGCGTTGCGTATTGCCTTGTCAACTTCGGATACATAGATACCAACATGCACTTCTCCGCCTGAATTGGGTATGGAAACAACGGTGTCATAAATGGTCTGCCCCCCAATCAAAATTCGGTTGTGTCCATCACCTGTCCCGAGTTTGTTTTCGGAGAGAACAGAGGTCGGAAATCCCTTTTTCTTCACCTGCATCTCAAATTCTCTGTCAAACCGGCTAAGATCGCTGAAGAAGCCGGCAACAACGATTCCTTTTTTGTTAATAACAGCTGCATAGGCAGCTCCTGGCAGCCTACTGGTTCGTTGTGCTTCTTTGTTTACTTGCAGGTAGTTCCGGAGCAGGAGGGGTTTTGTGATAACGCCGCTGAATGATTCGCTGATAGCGGAGGTTCGTAACTCTATCTGGTCGTATATAATTCCAGGGATATATTTGAGGTACAGGTAGGCAAATGCTGCGCTGATTACCAGAAAACCCATGGTCATCGTAAGGAAGATATAGGATCGAATCGGTATTCCCTTACCTCTGGCCACTGGTGTAGAGGGCTCGTTGGATTTTGTTTCCTTTTCTGGCTCTATTTCTTTTTCGGGCAAAGAAGTATCTACCTGAGGCTTTGTTACGACAATAATATGACCGCATCCATTGCAGGTAAACTGGGCCCTTTCGCCTTGTATACGGGTTTCATCAATATTGTATTTTTTTGCACAATCTTCACAGATGACCAGCATATTTTAAAATCCTCTCTTCGTATCACTCTGCAGCACTTTTCAGCAGGGTAATGGTCTTTATCAGTTTGTCTGAAAGAAAAGGTCTATTATTTCCCTCAGGCGAATTTTCTTTTGCAGCGCAGCATTATGTACTTATGTACGTGGGGTACATTACGGTTGACGAAAATACGTCACCCAGACTTGTAATGTCGTCATTTTTCTGCAGCCTGGAGACGAAGGGGTTTACCCAAGGTCGCAGGATTCAATCCTGGAATGACAAATCTACGTCTGCTTATAAATTAAAAGTAAATGTCTCCGCAAAAAATTATCTCTTTTGCGGCGTTCAAAGTCAAGTCCTTTCTTTGAAAATCATAATTTAATTTGTTTTTTTTCATTTCGTGGCCACTCTTACAGAGCTTATGATATCAGTAACTCTGGCTGATTCTATCCGGCTCATTTTGCTTGCTGTTCTTTTGACCCACTCGGCGCAATTCTTATTCCATCAGGTTGTTCTGTTTTCATAACCTTCATACCTTTTCTGACTGAATGGTCATATCTTTTTTTGTTTCCAGGTATGCGGGTGACCATTTAAACAGGGAAAGCGAATGGTAATCAGTTTAGAAATTGACATTTCGGGTGTATTTTTGTAGTAACTGTCACATGTTATTGGCGTGTTGGGTGGAGCGGTCAACCTCATGCTTTCCTGGATCTCTGATTTTAAATATCTGTTTTAAAGTGAACATTTGCAAATGTCTGTTGATCAACTTCCACTGATTTTTGATGGTCATAATGATCTACTGCTGCGTCTTTTAAAAAGCGATAGTAAAGATGTAGTTTCTCTGGTCCAGAACGGGTGTGACAGTGGAGACCTCGATCTACCACGTATGAAACAGGGTGGTTTTGGAGGTGGCTTTTTTGCCATTTTTGTTCCCACGCCAACGGATGAGAACGGCTATAGATCGGGTGAGATGTTGGGCAGAAAGTATGACATCCCTCTGCCTGAAGAGATCCCGGTTCAAAAAGCCTTACCCGTAGTACTGGCAGAACTTGCCATGTTGATCCGCATGGAGCGACAATCAGCAGGGAAAATTAAAATCTGTACTACTGCTGCCGGGATTCGTGAATGTTTCGCCTCCGGTACCATCGCGATTATCATTCATCTGGAAGGGGCCGAAGCCATTGATGATGATTTTAATGGACTGGAAGTGTTGTATCGGGCAGGGTTGCGCTCAATTGGTCCGGTGTGGAGCAGGCCTTCACGGTTTGGTCACGGAGTTCCTTTCAGATTTCCTTCAATTCCTGACACAGGCCCGGGATTGACGGATCTGGGTAAGGAACTGGTCCATGTCTGCAATCGACTTGGAATGGTTGTTGATCTTTCACATATTAATGAAGCCGGATTCTGGGATATTGTGAAGCTCAGTGATTCGCCTCTGGTTGCCACCCATTCAAATGTTCATGCCATCAGCCCTCAATCACGAAATTTGACTGACAGGCAACTCGCGGCAATCAGAGAAAGTAATGGAATTGTGGGAGTGAATTTTGCCACGGCATTTCTTCGGCCGGATGGCCAGATGCAGCCTGACACCAGCCTTGATGTTATTCTTCGCCACATGGATTACCTGATAGAGCATGTGGGTATGGATGGTGTCGGCTTTGGATCGGATTTTGACGGTGCAATGATTCCAGAGGAAATTGGTGATGTTGCAGGACTGACCAGCCTGCGTCAAGCCATGGGCAGGCACGGATACAATGAAGAAACAATGCTCAGGCTATGTCATACTAATTGGATCAGGGTACTGGAAAACACCCTTAAACCTTAATCCTGCACTTCGAAAAAATGAGAAAAATATTTCGGGCAATATCAGTATGTTATGGTGGGTGTATTTGCATGTTGATTCACCGTTTGGGTGAAATGATTTTTTTCTCATTTTCCTCGCCCTTCGGGTTGGCAACTTCACCGAATCTGCTTTGTTGTCAACGATTTGAAGTATGCAGATACGTCTGTGCCATTGATGCGTCGCATCTCCGGCAAACTTGCCAATTGCAGGATTTAGGTTAAAGATTAATTGCTTATTTTAAGCACTTTTTCCCATGATGGGAAAAATAACTAACACAGGGGGAAAAATGAAAATTTTCAAAAGTTTACTTCTTTGTGCAGTGGCAGCAGCAATTGCGGTAACTGCCAATCCCGGATTTGCGAAAACTCCAGCGAACATGCTGGTGATTGCCTGCCGGATTGATGATATTACCTCACTGGATCCGGCTCAATCCTTTGAATTTGCCGGTTCTGATCTCAGCCGCAATGTGTATGGCAAGCTTATCAACTTTGACCCTATGGATTTAAGCAAAGGGTATCAGCCTGATCTGGCTGAGAGCTGGACTGTTTCAGAAGACGGCAAAACCATCACTTTCAAGATGCGCCCTGGCGTGAAATTTCATTCCGGCAATCCCGTGACAGCAAAAGATGCGGTATTTTCTCTGCAGAGAGCTGTGAAGCTCAATAAAACACCTGCATTTATCTTCACCCAGTTTGGATTTACTGCTGAGAACGTTGATGAAACGATCAAGTTGATTGATGACATGACCTTTTCCATCACCACCGACAAGAAATATGCCACATCTTTTGTACTGAACTGCCTGACATCAACCCTCGGTGGTATCATTGATCAAAAAACAGCAATGGCCCATGAAAAAGACGGTGATATGGGTAATGACTGGCTGAAAACCAACAGTGCAGGTTCCGGTGCCTATATTTTGGTGAACTGGAAACCAAATGAATCTTATACTCTGAAAGCCAATCCTGATTTTTATCTTGGCGCTCCGGCTATGAAAAAGGTTATTGTACGCCACATTCAGGAATCAGCCACTCAGCGTCTTCTCCTTGAAAAAGGAGACATTGATATCGCGAGGAATTTGAATCCTCAGGACGTTGCAGGTATCTCCGGAAAAAAAGATCTGGCCGTGGACAGCGATCTTCGTGGTCGTATTATGTATGTGTCAATGAACCAGAAAGATCCGAATCTTTCCAAACCAAAAGTTATCGAAGCGCTGAAATATCTCATTGATTATAAAGGTATGCAAGATTCTTTTCTCAACGGTCAGTACACCATCCACCAGGCTTTTCTGCCGCGTACCTATCTGGGTGAGATTGATGACAAGCCCTACAGTTTTAATGTTGAAAAAGCCAAAGGTCTCCTGAAGGAAGCAGGACTTGCAAATGGTTTTGAAGTTAAAATTAATGTCCGTGATGCCCAGGAACGTATTGAAATTTCTCAGTCTCTCCAGAATACTTTTGCCCAGGCAGGTATAAAGGTATCAATGGAAGTGGGAACAGGTAAACAGACCCTTGCCGTGTATCGTGCCCGTGAGCATCAGCTTTATCTGGGCGCCTGGGGACCGGATTATCCGGATCCAAACACCAATGCAGGAACCTTTGCCTTTAATCCTGACAACTCTGATGAAGCCAAAGCAACAGGACTTCTGGCATGGCGTAATGCATGGCATCTGCCCGAGATGTCCAAGGCCACAAAAGCTGCGGTTCAGGAAGTTGATCGTGACAAACGTGCGGCCATGTACCAAGCCATCCAGCGCGAACATCAGAAACGTTCCCCGTTTGCAATCATGTTCCAGAAGATTGAGCAGACCGGACGACGTGCCAATGTGAAAAATCTCAATATTGGCGCTGCAATTACTGCTGTTTCCTATTGGCCGATTACCAAATAACGGATATTTAGTACCTTATAAATTCTTTTCGTATTTTTTGAAAAGAATTTGGTGAAGGTACTTATACCCCCTTGTGGGGTGTTTGGTAAAATAGCACTCAAAGCTCCCGGGTAAAGAATGATTTCTTTGCCCGGTGGCTTTTCAGATTGCTGTGCTCTTTTGAGATATAAAATGATTGTTTAAAGTAGCCATAGACCAGGCAGGAAGAAAATTCAATAATGTCCACTGACAATACAGCCCATAAAAGACAGGGAAAACCGTCCCTTCATCCATGGATAAAGGGAATCGGCAATACTGTTTTTACCGTGCTGATTACCATGGTCGGCCTGCTGTTTGTCACTTTTATTATCGGTAGGGTCATGCCCATTGATCCGGTGCTCTCCATAGTCGGTGAAAGTGCATCCCAGGCAACCTATGAAGCTGCCTACCGTGAACTTGGACTGGATAAGCCTCTGCTTCTCCAGTTTTTTCTTTTTCTCCGGGATATCATTCACGGAGATTTCGGGGAATCACTGCTCACGGCCCGCCCGGTAATGCAGGATCTTCTCCGTGTTTTTCCGGCCACCATGGAACTTGCCACCATGGGTACCATCATCGGTGTCCTGCTTGGTGTGCCAATTGGTGTTATTGCAGCAGTAAAACGCGGGAGCTGGATAGACCATACTGCCCGGGTAGTAGCCCTGATCGGTTACTCCATGCCGGTGTTCTGGATTGGTCTCATCGGTCTACTGGTATTTTACGGAAAACTTGGCTGGATTGGCGGGCCGGGCAGACTTGATATCTTTTATGTCGAT
>DQTH01000095.1 GCA_015662865.1 Desulfocapsa sulfexigens | reverse complement strand
GGATACCCTGTCAGCATGATAGCTTTCATAGCAGGTTGTGCCTCTTTCAGTATTCCAAGCACTTGAACGCCATTCATTTTTTTGAGCTTAATATCAAGAATAGCGAGATCCACCTTGTTTTCTTTAGCATAGGCTATTGCTTCTTCTTCATCGGTAAAACTGTGGACAGAATGTCCTTTTTTGGAAAGAATCTTTCCAATTAGTACTGTCGCATCCTGGACATCATCCAGGGCTAAAATTTCAGCCATTACTACATCCCCCTTAAATTAAATCTGTTCAAAAAAAATTTGTTTTTGACTCTGAAGTCAGCCAGTGCCAGTCAGAACAGTTTCTTTCTAAAGAATTAACAGAAACAAACTCTCCTGAAGCTGATACCAGTTAGCTTCGTCAATTAATAACAGAAACCGGCTCCCGCAACGCCGCGGGAAGCTTTACATGAAAAGCGGTTCCTTTTTCTTCTTTTCCAGCAATCTTCACCGGACTTTCTACTTCAATAACACCTTCATGTTCCTGAATAATTCCATAGGAAACTGAAAGTCCCAAACCAGTCCCTTTGCCAACCGGTTTAGTTGTAAAAAATGGATCAAAAATCTTACTTCGCACATCATCCGGGATCCCATGTCCGGTATCACGTACAGTAGCGACTACCCTGTTAGTCTCTTTTTCATAATGAGTAGAGATGAACAGTTTACTGCCAGCCTGCTTCTCCATGGCATGGTGAGCATTGTTAATAAAATTGACAAAAACCTGACGTAATTTTGCAGTATCACCTACAATTTCAGGTAAATTCTCTTCAAAGTCACGCTCTACAAAAATATGATCCATATTAAGAGAATGTTCAGTAACAGCTAAAACATCCTCTAAAACTTCATTTATTAATAGATTTTCGCGGGCACTTTCAGACTGACGTGAGAATTTCAACAGGTCTGCAACAATTTTACGGCAGGCCTTGGTTTGGCACTCTATCACCTCAAGACTCTGTCCTTCTTCGCTATCAGGTGAAAAGTCATCCATCATCAACTGGGCATAGCCAAGTATGACCCCCAGAGGTGTATTAATTTCATGGGCGACACCTGCGGCCATTTGTCCAACAGAAGCCATTTTTTCACTTGAAGCCAGCTGTTCCATCATGGTTCTCACCCGGGTGAGATCCTTTGCAATTCCTTCACATCCAATAAATTCCCGATCTTCGTCAAATATCCCTGTGGCCGAAAGAAGAACATACATAGCTGTACCATCAGCTTTTACAAATTCTACTTCCAGATCCTCAACAAATCCGACAGAAATAATCTTCTCGAAATAATGATCCATATCCTCAACATTACGAAACATTTCGAGCATATTGAGTTGTGGCTTATCTTCAACAGAATAGCCGAGCATCTCTAATCCGGACGGATTCATTTTTACCAGCTTATTGGCCGAGTCACAAAAATAAACCATGTCTTTGGAATTAGTAAAAAAATTGCGAAATTTCTTTTCAGATATTGAAAGCTCCAGAGTGCGTTCTTCCACCATTTCTTCGAGGTTCAAATTTAATTTCCGAAGTTTTTCAGCAGCAACCTCAAGCTGTTCATTGGCATCTCTTACACTACTGGCTTTTTTCTGAATAGCCCTATAACCTTCAATTCCCTTATGATAATAGGTTGTTACAGCGGCAAGCGATATCATCAGCAAGGTATTAAAACCTCCTGAGAAAGGCGCCAGACTACTCCACTGTTCTTTGTTGCCGGTCATTAACAAGATCTGTTTAAGAAGATGACCGATAGCACGGGAAACTGCGAAAACAGCCAATGTGATACAGAAATAGAAGAGAAAGCCCCATAGAAAATTTTCAGGTTCCCTGCGGCTTAAAAGATAAGCATAACGTAATGAGACAAAGGCAAGAACAATGATTGTAAAAGCCCCAACCATGTCCAGAATGATAGCCGGTAGTACTGGAAGGCTGGTCATACGTCTTCCTCCTTTAAACGATCACGGTATATTGTTCTCATCCTAAAAAATAGAAAACCAAAGGCGGGGACACTGACGAGATGGTCGATCCTTGTAAAATAAAACCATAATTTCAAACTGTTAAACTGTTTTTGAGACGTTGTACTTACGGAGTCTGACTGTTGCCCAAACACAGACTTGTCAACATAGCCGGAAAGCGTATGACCAGTTAAAGCAAATACATTCCAAAAAAGATAACAGAGTGCAAAGCTATAAAAGACATGGGCCATTTGATGAACATACAGACCTTCTGGAGCCGCATGACTTTGAACGGCCCAGGCATTTCCAAGAAACACAGTCAGTACTAAAAGGAGGAGAAACGAAAACGTTCTGTGTATTTTTTTACTACAATCCATATAATTCAATGCAACGTATAACGCTTACCACTAAACTGTTATTACCTGCCAGCAATAAAAAAGGCAGTGACCCATGTCTCCAATCAGCAATGCATGTCTCATGCCAGACTGAAGAAACGGACAAATTAGAAAATTTTATCAACAGAACAGCTAGTTACAAAGCAAAAGTTTTTACGACAGTAGGAAAGCTTTTCATAAAATGGTTAAATAGTGCGACAAAAAAGGCGCACTGCAACAAAAAAGCCTCGCATAGTTACTTACAAAACAGAAAAAAAGAAAGCTAACACCCCACAAGGGGGTATAAGTACCTTCACCAAATTCTTTTCAATAAAACACGAAAAGAATTTATAAGGTACTAATTCTCTCTGAAATCCTGAGATTGAATTTGATAGCGCCGCATCAGTCGTTGAAAGGCTTGGCGCTCCATACCACTGGCTTTGGAAGCAGTAGAGACGTTGCCACCGGTTTTTGTCAGAGCATTTTCGAGGTAACGCGAAGTAAAAGAAGTGATAACTTCCTCTTTTGCTTCTTTGTAGGGTAGCTGATGAATACATTCGGAAATTTCTGTGCCTGAGATACTTGAATTGTCCTCTTCCAATTCTTCCGAACTGAGACAGTCGGCAGGAGTGATAATATTGGAAGATGCCAACAGTACCGCACGATTAATCCTGTTTTGCAGCTCACGGACATTGCCTTTCCATTCTCGCCGCATAAGACATTTCAATGCTTTCTGGGATAGCTCCATACCTTCCCGGCCATATTCCTTGGCATATCTTCTCAGAAAATGCAGGGCAAGCAGTGGAATATCCTCCCGCATTTCATCAAGAGAAGGCATGGTCACAGTCATGACATTGAGACGATAAAAAAGATCTTCCCTGAACTCTCCTCTGGCCATCTTGGCTTCAAGGTCCTGGTTGGTTGATGCCAGGACACGGACATCGACTTTTACTGTCTTTGTCTGCCCCAATGGCTGTATCTCCTTTTCCTGAAGCACCCGTAAAAGCTTTGTTTGCAAAGAAACCGGAATATCAGCAATCTCATCAAGCAGAATAGTAGAACCGGCTGCTTCCAGAAAAAGTCCGTCTTTGTCCTGATCAGCTCCGGTAAATGCCCCTTTCACATAGCCAAAAAGCTCACTTTCCAAAATCTGCTCTGGCAAAGCAGGGCAATTAATAGTGATCATCTTCTTCATGCTCCGCTCACTCATAGCATGAATAGTTTTGGCAGCCACTTCTTTTCCGGTACCGGACTCGCCACGGATCAAAACTGTTGCATCACTTAAGGCAAGACGGGTGAGCAACTCAATTGATTGCTGCAGAGGACGACTTTGACCAATAAATTCAGTTGGCTGGTCACTTTTTTCCAGCTCTTTGAGTAATTGGATATTCTCGCGGAGAAGTTGAGTCCGTTCAAAAGCGCGAAGGATTATTTGACTGACTTTTGTGTTGTCAAAAGGCTTTTCAAGAAAATCATAAGCTCCATTTTTCAATGCCTTGACTGCCATTTCAATGGTCCCGTATGCTGACATAAGAACAACGCTGACATTGCTGTCCATCTCAGAAATTTTACTGAGAAGCTCGAGGCCATCCATATCAGACATGATTATATCCGTCAGGATAACATCAGGATGGAGGGTTGGAAAAATTTTCAGTGCTTCAAGTGCGGAATGTGCAATATGTACTTCACAATCACACTTTTTTGAGAGAACCTTCCGCAGCAGAATGAGCAGGTCAACCTCATCATCAACTATTAAAAGGCTTTTTTTGGTTTTGCTGCCAGCCATCTACCGACTCTCTCCTTTACTACCCTGCATAATTTTGAAATATTGCTGAACATAGCGACCGGACACAGTGTCAGCAATGGTGAAATGCAGAGTACCTTCTGGTGGAAAAGAGCCTGTCAGGGCAAAAAAGATATCACGCGAAAATTTGATAGTTTCAGTTTCAAACTTTGTTTCAAGGCCGTGATTTTCCATCTGCCGACATCGCAGAGGACGTTGTTCACTGATCAGGCATGTTCCGTTTTTAAAAAGAGGACAAACCCATTCTGTGGAATTTCCGTTATTCCCTTTATTGTTGAGTAACGCAGACATCTGAATGGCGCGTTCAAGAGCTTCATGGCGCATCGTTTGACTAAAACTTGAGTTGACAAAATGACTTACATATACTGCTTCTACAAGTTGCAATTCAAAAGGCTGATGGCATATGCAAGTGTCAAGTTCAGAGGAACCCGCTTCTGCCAGTAGCGCTTCATAATCATGAAGAAAAGGCATGAGATCAACAGTATTAGGATTTTCAATACTGGCAGGACGTGCACTGAGCTGCCCCTGTTGCTTACTATATTTTCGAAGAAGCTTCCATTGACTATAATTAGTTGGATTCGCCCGTGTTCCTTTAAGTTTTTTCTCTGTATATTTTAATGCCAGACCACGGCGTAGAAGATAGGCAGATAAAAATGTTCCAGTGCGTCCCTGGCCATGGCGGCAATGGATAAGGACCTTTTTCTTCAAATAGAGCGCTTCATCGAGCCAGTGGAGTGCCTCTTCCATTTTTTCCATGTCCGGAGCGCATTCATCAGGAGTCGGCAGGTAATAGACTTCAAAACCTGATTGTTCCTCAATTTCATGCAGATCACTGAACTCCTCACACAGATTGACAATGGCAACGATCCCTTCATTCTTTATAAAATCCAGTTCCTCGTAGGACATTGGTGCATAACCAACAGCAATTTGCTTTGTTATCCAGGTAAGATTATACGGCATACATAATTTCTCTCTATTAAATTCTGCAAAAAAAACTGACCAGCTCTATGGGGCCTTCATGTCCATTGTATTAAAAAATCATGAAACAGATGTATCCGGACACACAAAACATCTAAAAAAAACAGACCTTATTCGCCTAAAATTCATGAAAAATCTGAACCCCGGAAAATGGCATCATAATCCGCTAAAAAACGGAAATTCACCAAACTACAATCCAGAATATTTACAAAATATTTAAAATTTAGCAAGCCAGAGGATATGATTAGCAACAATTTCATCTAGAATCCATAAAAATCTCATTATTTAGTATTCAATTAAACCGTTTACAGATTTCTGCTATTGAGAATTAATTTTAATGGGAAAATAAACAAAAAATTGCACGAACGCCGTAAACAATTCATTAATAAACCATAATCCTGTACTTTTTATGCACGTCAGGATTGCCGACAAAGGAAAATTTATGTATTGTAGGCATTCATATTTGTAGAGTAGATATTTAATTTGTCTTGTGGCGCTAATTTTCGTAATAAATTTTTATCATCTTTCTGGGGGAAACTGTTATGGGTACGACAACCAAAATCATTTACAGTAGCATTTTAGCTGTATTAATCACTCTGATGTTCCTGTTTTTTTCAATGGCTAATAATAAACAGCTAAAACTTGACATCCAGAACAGTGAACACTTGATACAGCAAAAAACTCAAGAGCTTGAAGTTCTCCAGCAAGAACTCGAAACTTCTGTGACTGCGGTGGAGAGTACCACGGCTGAAAATGCTATAATTCCAGATCTTCAGGCTTTAATTGATGCAAGTAAAAAAGAAAATTCCGAATTACAAAATCAGCTAAAAACAGCACAGGAAGGTTTAGCAGAATTCGCAGCCTTGCAAAAAAAGTTTGCTGCAACAGAAGAAGCCGGTAATGCTGCCAAGGCTCAATTGAAAGAATTATCGGAAGAACTTGCTCAACGTGATGAAAAAATTGCCAAACAGAATGAAGAGATTGCCCAGCTTACCGCTTCTGTCGAACAGAAAAAAAGAGCGATCAAGTTTCATAAAGAAAAATTTGAACAACAAGCTGAAGAAATTTCACTCCTGCAGAATACTTCTTCCACCGACCTGCTGAATCTTAACCTGATCCTTGATGAGCTTGTCCTTAAAACACGGGTTATTGAAGAATTAACCAGTAAACTAGAACTGCTTGGTGGCTCCGCTGATTTACCAAAAGAATTCTCAAGTTCATTTACTGAAAAACGCCCCACTGCCAATAACGAAATTGCAGCGTTAGTCGGCCAGCTCAATCAAGATAACAATGCAGCCGCATTAGAAAAAGAGCTGGCTATCTGTTCTGAAGACCTCGACAGTACAAACACAAAACTTCTTGTTTTCCAGGAAGAATACAATCGAATGAAAACCGAAAGGCAGGCCAATCTTTTTGATGCTATCTCCAAAGGAGAAGAGCTTAATAGTGAGAATGAAACACTTAAGATTACCATTAACGAACAAAACGATCTTATCAAGCAACTGAACGACACCATCCTGACTAAAGAAGCTCTTATCAGTTCCAGCCAGGAGGAAATAGAGCAGCTTCAGGCAGCCAATCAAAAGGCAGAGGAAGAACTCGGTAAGCTCCGCATCGTGGAAACCACCTGTCAAAACGAAGTAGAAAAATTAACAACAAACCTTGCAGCAAAACAGGAAGAAATTGAAACCATTAAAGAGCAGTCAAATGCCATAGCAGTACCATTAACAGCAAAAGTCACCACCCTTGAACAGCAGATTACTGAAGCCACAGCGAATAATACATCATTGGAAGATGAGCTTACTTCTGTAAAAGCAAATCTAGAAGAACTCAATAAAGAAAAAGAAACCCTTGGTGCAGAACTGGCTCAAGCTAAAACTGCTCTTGAAGGTGCCCAGCAGCAAATCACTGGGTTAGAAAAAGAGCTCGAAGCTGCAAATGCAAAAGTACTGCTTGAAACAAACAACCTCCAAGCCCTCACCACAGAGATTGAACCTGTTAAGCTGGCACTTGCCCAATCTGAAGAAAAATATGAACAACTCTCTAAACAATTGAAGGAACAATCAGCTGCACAAGATGGTCTGACAGAACTTGAAGCAAAACTTAAAACCACCGAAGCATCACTTCAGGGTGCATTGGACATCAATGTACAGGCTGAAAAAGAGACCAAGAAACTCACTCAGGACATCGAGCAGCTGACCGCAACACTTGCAGAAAAAGAAAAAACAATCCAAAACCTTACAACTGAAATATCTGATCTTAAAGCAAGTGTTGAGCAAATGAATGCTCAATCTTCAGATACTTCAACCAGTGCTGAAGAACAAAAAAAAAAATAGCTGAACTGGCAGCAGAACTGGCCACTGCAAAAACGGCAATGCAGACCACAGAGCAGAAAATTGCCCAGTTTACTTCTGAAAAAGAAGAGCTTGCTTCAAAACTACAAAATGCCCTGCAGAGTAACAGCGAACTGACAGAACTATCCGGAAGTGTAAAAGAACAGCTTGCCGAAATGGAAGGGAAAGCTGCTGCTGCCGAAGCTCTTAATGAGACTATTACAGCACTTGAGTCAAAAGTCGCTGGACTTGAGGAAGAGCGAAATAAACTCTTGCCTTACTCTGTAGACTCTGACAACGATGGCGTTTCTGATGCTCTTGATAAATGTGCCGGCTCAAAAGATGGCGCAGAAGTAGACACACAAGGATGCGAAAAAGATAGTGATAAAGATGGAATTGCTGACAGACTAGACCTTTGCCCGAACACAGCAGCAGATACTGACACCGACAAAGCCGGATGTTCTGCCGAGCAGACAACAATCGTCCTTGAAGGCATTAGTTTTCAATTCGGCACCTCTGATTTAACAGAAGATGCCAGCGCCACATTAAATAGAGCGGCAATGATACTGAAAAGCAATCCTGAGCTTAAAATGGAAGTGGCCGGGCACACCGATTCAGTTGGTGATGCCAACGCAAATCTGCAGCTTTCAACTTCACGTGCAAAAGCAGTATTGGCATTCCTGATAAGCGCAGGCGTTGCTGAGGACAGATTGCAGGCAAAAGGCTATGGATCTGCCGAGCCTATTGCAGACAACGCGACCAATGCAGGTCGAACCAAAAACCGTCGTGTTGAGTTGCGCAGGATTGATAATTAAGCCCCAAGTTTAAATTTCATTTTACTGTAACTTTCCTTTTTGCAGTCGGTTACACTTCTAAAAAGCCAGTCTAACTCTCTAGTTGAGTTGACTGGCTTTTTTTGTTTGAAAATTTCCTAATTGTAATACTAATGCGGGAGTCCCTGGATAAAAATAGAGAAAAAGCACATGGGCGTTGGCTATAGATCTCGATATAGCTTTAATGAGAATATTGAACATTCCGGCAATTAAGGCCATACAACCTTCTCAATTAATGGTCATACGCGAACACATGTAAACAGCAAAAAAAATGGCACTCATTCTAATATCTATCTAGAGCTTCCTCAATAAGTCATCCAGCTACAAGCTGAATGGATTTTACTGGCATGAGCCAGTCCGTAAATTTAGCCAATATTTTTACCAAAAGG
>DQTH01000071.1 GCA_015662865.1 Desulfocapsa sulfexigens | reverse complement strand
GCAATTGATATGATACAAACAGGACAAAGGTTATTGCGGAATAGTTCCGCTGTGACTGGACATTAAGCAAGTCCGAAACTTGAGCACCTAATATGCGACCTTTCGTGACTATTTGAAATATCGGAGGTAGCCAGTTTTCGAAGAGTTCCTTCCAGTTTTCTTCACCTTGATTTCCTGCAGTTCCTGGATCGTCTTTAACATTTTCAAGTATTCGAGTGTAATCATCTTCCATTTCTTGTGTTACGGTTTTTAAATAACTCTGCAAAAGATGATTTTTCATATGATTCGTTTTTGAATGTGTAACAGTGTCGATACATGGAAAAATTTTTCCATCATATCACCTTATATCTGGCCAATTTTTCCACCTATCTTCATATTAAACTACAAAAAGTGGAAAATGGCCCCCTGGTATCATTTTACTTTAATTTGTCCATGATATCTGATATTATCATGGATAATATGGAAAGCAAGGAAAAATTTAAACCAAATCAGAAACTTAAGCTGCTAGACCAGGTGAGGGAAGTCCTCAGGTACCACCATTACGCTCTTTCAACAGAAAAAACATATTGTCAATGGATCTCACGATTTGTCGATTTCTATGGCAAAAAGAAACACCCAAAAGATATGGGGTCAAGAGAAGTGGAACGTTTTCTGTCTCACCTGGCGACCCATGATAACGTAGCAGCATCAACCCAGAAACAGGCTCTCAACGCACTTGTTTTTCTTTATCGGGATGTCCTGCTTGATCCACTTGATAATTCCATTGCTCCCAAACGTTCTAAAAAAAAGCTTACTCCTCCAACAGTTCTGACTGAGGAAGAAGTCAGACGTGTTTTTGATCAAATGAGTGGGACCCATTTATTAATGGCCAGGCTAATTTATGGCTCCGGGATTCGGCTCATGGAATGTATTCGTTTACGTATTCAGGATTTGGATTTTGGTCAGGGAAATATTTTTATCAGATCAGGAAAGGGGAACAAAGACAGGACATCATACCTTCCCCTTTTTATCAGTGATGACCTGCGTGAGCATGTCAGACGGGTAAAAAACCTTCATAAAAGAGACCTTGCTGAGGGCTTTGGTGAGGTGTTTATGCCTGATGCACTTGCCAGGAAGTATAAAAAAGCAGCAAAGCAGGTTTCCTGGCAATATGTTTTTCCTGCCCGAAAACGATCCGTTGACCCGCGCACCGGAAAAGAACGACGGCATCACGTGCTTGAATCCGGTTTGCAGAAGGCTGTAAAAACAGCGGCCGGAAAGGCAGGGATTGATAAGCGTATCACTGTTCACACTCTTCGGCATTCATTTGCCACCGACATGCTTGAGAACGGAATAAACATTCGGGTTCTTCAGGATCTTCTCGGCCATACTGATGTGAAGACAACTGAAATCTATACCCATGTTATGCGTAAGGATTTTAACTCCTTGCAAAATCCTTTGGATCGCCTGTTTGAGAAGTAAACCGATCTTTTTTTTCGTTCTTGATCTTCTCCAGATCCGGATTTATCTTATCACATGCTTTGTGTACTTAATGGATATAGAATTTTTTATGAAAGATAGCGTGTATCTTATTGGCGGTCGAGCCGTTGGCAAATCCAGCATTGGTTTGAAACTGGCCCAAAGATTGGGCTATGAGTTTCTTGATACTGACATCTTGATCACAACGGAGCAATGTTGCTCCGTGGCTGAGATTGTTGAGCGAGACGGGTGGCAGACTTTTCGGAAATATGAAAAACAGGTACTTGAACAGCTTGCCGGCAAAAAGGGTTGTGTTGTGGCGACCGGTGGAGGCGCGATTTTGCATCGGGATGTGTGGAATGATCTGAAAAAACATGGAACAGTTGTCTGGCTGACTGCTGACTTACATGTTCTCCGTGATCGTATTGCCGGCGATCGTAAGTCTGATGCTCTCAGGCCCAGTCTTACCGGGAAAAATGTTTGTCAGGAACTGGAAGAAATACTTAGGGAACGGAATCCATTGTACAGTGAAACAGCAGATTGTGTTGTTGATACCGGTTCAATGTCAGTTTATGATGCTGTACAGGTTATTGAACAGGCTTTAAATAGAAACGATGACTTTTTAGAGCCTGATAGACTCGTAAAAAATTAGATTTTAAGATGGATTTGTAAAAAGCTCCATCTTCTAGCTTATCAGAAGAGGAAGAGGAAGAGGAAATGGCAGGAAATACTTTTGGCAAGGTTTTCAGGGTGACCACCTGGGGCGAATCGCACGGGACAGGAATTGGCGCTGTCATTGACGGATGTCCTCCGGGTATTGTCCTTGATCCTGCTGTGCTGCAAGCTGAAATGGACAGAAGGCGACCCGGGCAGGGAGGGGCCTCAAGCCCGAGGAAAGAACCGGACAAACTGGAGATTTTATCCGGTATTTTCACACCGGCGGGTGAAGATCTGCCGCGTACAACCGGCACTCCCATTTCTCTGGCCATTTACAACAAAGATGCCCATTCCAAATCCTATGATAATCTGCGTGAAATTTTTCGGCCCGGTCATGGAGATATCAGCTATCTTGCCAAATATGGAATACGTGATCATCGGGGCGGCGGGCGTGCTTCAGCACGGGAAACCGCCGCACGGGTCGCAGCAGGAGCTGTTGCCAGACAGGTGCTGGAACAGGCTGGCATTGATGTGCTTGCCTACACCGTTGCCCTTGGTGGAATCAAGGTAGAGGAAAAAAATCTTGATGTCATCAATTCCAACCGCTTTTTCTGCCCTGATGAAAAAGCCGCGGAAAAGATGGAGGAGCGGGTGATAGAGGTTCGCAAACAGGGAGACACCCTGGGTGGTATTGTGGAGATTGTGGCCGATTGTCCGCCCGGTCTTGGTGAGCCGGTTTTTGATAAACTCGAAGCTGAGCTTGCCCATGGCCTCATGTCCATTGGTGCTGTAAAAGGTGTGGAGATCGGTGCCGGATTTCAGGTAGCTGAAATGCTTGGCTCAGAAAACAATGATTCCATTACCCCCAGTGGTTTTGCCGGTAATAATGCCGGTGGTATTCTTGCCGGGATATCCAGCGGCAGTGAAATTGTACTCCGCGTTGCTGTCAAACCCATCCCCTCCATTTCCCAGAAACAGCAGAGCGTCAACCTGGCAAATGAAGCAGTGACCATTCAGGTGGGCGGCAGGCATGATATCTCAGCCATTCCCCGTATTATTCCGGTTTGTGAAGCCATGGTGCGTCTCACCCTCGTTGATCATTTATTACGACACATGAGCATCGTGTTTCCGGAGGAATAGATACCATGGCAAAACAGCAGGCGGTCATCCGGCAGATCTGGATGGTGAGCCGTGAATATGGTAATCTGGCAGGAGCGGGAGGTGTAAAAGATGTTGTTTCCCAGTTGTCAGTGATTCTTGCCCGCAGGCCTGGATGCTCGGTACATGTAGTGCTTCCCTGTTATGGCTTTATGAATCCTGAACAGTCGGGGTTTCAGCTCCTTGTCGACCCATTGCAGCCGGACGTACATTTAAGTTTTGATGTTGACCTGAATTATCCGGATGAGGAACGCCGGGAGCAGATTCAGGTCTGGACTGCAGTGAAGGATAGTGTGCATATTTATCTGCTTGATGCGGAGAGATTTCGTGAAAAGCAGAATGTCTATACCTATACGGCAGAGGAAGAAGCTTCCCAGTCGTGGAAAAAAAAGGGTGAGGGACATGTGGATTATTTTGCCATGAACATTCTTCTGCAAAAGGGAACACTTGACCTTATGGTACTCCTTGACGTGCATCCTGATGTGATCCACTGCCATGATGGCCATACTGCAATTCTCCCTGCCATGGTTTCAGAATATGCCGGCCTGCGCCACTACTTTCGGTCCACCGGATGCGTGGTCACGATTCATAATGCAGGGAAGGGCTATCATCAGGAGATTGCTGATCTTGAATTTGCCCATGCTTCCACCGGCCTTCCCATGTCGTTTATCAGTGATTCTATCCTGGAAGATAATTTTGATCCTTTCCTTGCCGGGGCATCCTTTTCTGTTATGAATACCGTGAGCGAGAATTATGCCCGGGAACTGAGGGAAACCTTTGATGATCGTCTCACCGGTTGGCTTGGTCATGTTCTTATGGACAGAGGCGTTGTCCTGGGTGGTGTGACCAACGGAATTGATCCGGATAGCTTTTCAGCAACTGATCATGTGAAGACAGGTATTGCAGCGCCTTTTGATCCTTTGGGAACAGCTCCCCTTGAAGGGAAACGTGAGTGTAAAAATGCACTGCTGCGGCAGCTTTCTGGAGATGGTGAGATTCCCGGTATTCATCAGTCCGGTTTTCTTGATCCGGATTTTTCTGTTCCCCTTGTTACTTTTATCGGGCGGCTCAGTGCACAGAAAGGAGTTACTGTTCTTACCGAGGCCATCAGACGGCTTCTTGAAGAAGACACAGATTTTCAGTTTCTGCTGCTCGGCACCGGCAGTCGTCATGATGAAAAAGAGCTTATGGATCTGGCTGAAAAAAAAGAAAATCTGGGGCGTGTCTGTATCCTGCGCGGTTTTGATACACTGCTTGCTAATAAGGTTTATGCAGCGGGAGATTTTTTTGTGATTCCATCCCAATATGAACCTTGCGGTCTCACAGACTTTATGGCACAGCTCTTTGGCAATCTACCCATTGTGCATTCGGTTGGAGGGCTTGTAAAAGTTGTTGATGGCGAAACTGGCTTTAGCTATGAAAAACAGAGTATTTCAGAGTTGTATCAGGCAATTCGGCGGGCATTGCAGCTCTATGCGAACGATCCTTCTGCCATCCGGAAGATGCAGAGTAAGGCCGTTAAATTGATAAACAAGCGTTATACATGGGATAATGTTAGCAGGAAATATCTGGAGCTTTACAGGGAATCAAAAGATTTGAAGCTTAAAAAATAAGCGGATCCCGGACGGGGATACTGCAATTGAAAATTTTATTTGGAGATCGGTTATGACAATCAGGGTAGGAATTAATGGTTTTGGCCGTATTGGAAGAAGTATTTTTCGCGCTCTTGCAAAAGATCCTGCATTTGCTGATATCGAGATCGTTGCCATCAATGATTTGACGGACAATGCAACCCTTGCCCATCTCCTCAAATACGATTCGGTGATGGGTATTTACAGCCCTGAAATTGAGAGTGATGAAAATGGGATAAGTGTGGATGGGCGCGATGTTAAAGTGACCAGCCATCGTAATCCTGCTGATATTCCGTGGGGCGAATTTGGTGTGGATTATGTGGCGGAATGTACCGGCCTTTTCAGGGACAGTGCCAGTGCCCAGAAACACATTAGCACCGGGGCGCAAAAGGTGGTGATTTCAGCACCGGCCAAGGGAGAGGTAAAAACCTTTGTTATGGGTGTGAATGAAGATGAGTATGATCCTACGAAACATCATGTGGTTTCAAATGCGTCCTGTACCACCAACTGTCTTGCCCCTTTTGCCAAAGTTATTCTTGATAATTTCGGGATTAAGCATGGCCTCATGACTACAGTTCATGCCTACACCGGTGATCAGCGGCTTCTTGATTTTCCTCACTCTGATCTGCGTCGGGCAAGGGCTGCTGCAATGTCCATGATTCCAACAAGTACCGGAGCTGCTGCTGCGGTTGCACTTGTCATTCCTGAACTGAAGGGTAAGTTTGACGGGCTTGCCGTCAGGGTTCCCACTCCCAATGTATCTCTTGTGGATGCGGTCATGGAAGTGGAGCAGGAAACAACAGTTCCGGAAGTGAATCAGGCCCTGAAAGACGCTGCAAACCGCTATCTTGGCTACACTGATCTGCCCCTGGTTTCTGTTGATTATCAGGGGAATGGGCATTCCTCAATTGTTGACGGGATGTCAACGAAAGTTATCGGTACCAGTGTTAAAGTGATGAGCTGGTATGATAATGAGTGGGGATACTCCAACCGGATGCTGGATTTGATTTTACATATGGAGGCCAACAGGGTTCTGTAGGCTTGTCTGGAAAGCGCTTTGCTGCTTTTCAAACCCTCGTATCCCGGTGATTTTTTTGTCACCGGGGTTTTAGGGGCTAAGAATCATCAAAACTGTTCTTGAGATCGGTCATTCCCCGCGCAGGTGGGGATGACTGGAGCAATGGCAGAACTTTATGCGTATTCTATGTGAAAAGCGGGCTGATAACCGGCATTCTATCTGTCAGCACTTCCGGGTTTGTAATGCCATAAATAGAATAAATGGTGGAAGCAATACTCAGTGGCTCAAACCAGTAGGAATTTGCCACAGGACGCAGATAGAGCCTGTTTACTGAACCAAGGTCTTCTACCTCTGTTTCTCCAACAATGCCGGGTGTGCTAAAATACCTGGTTCCGCCAAGTACATATGCCGTCTGCAGGTTGCCGTGATCCCACCCGTTGGCACTGTTCAGATTGACACCCCGTCCAAAATCTCCCATAACAATTATATTGATCTGTTCGCCTTTCCCTACTGTGTGAATATGGGCCATGGCCGATTTAAGAGCTCGGAACAGTTCTTCCATGCGAGACAGATAGTTTCTTGCGTCATTATGATCATCCCAGCCGCCCAGACCTGAAGTGGAAAGGGATATAACCTGGGAGTCTGCGTTGTAAGCCATAATTTTAATTGCTGTTTTTAGCTTTTTGGCAAAACTGTTATCTTCATACTTGTTTTCTTCACTTAAGGTGTCGTTAGGGTCTGGCAGAGCTTTGATGTCTTCTATAAATGCATCCATTTCAGCCCTTTTTTCAAAAGCATCTTTAATTTTTCCTGGAGCATTTATCAGTTGTGCCAGTATATCCATCTCCGTACTGTAATCCGGTTCACTGTTTCTGTGAAAAGGATTATCAAGGTTTTCATTGATGCTGATAGGTGAGAGGAGAGGATCTCTTATCAGGTCGCCGGTGGCATAAAACCCTGAGTCTCCATCCATGGTTAAAAAGGGTAGTTTTGTATTTTCATCGATAAAACTATTTGCTCTCAGTACATGGGCAAGATTGGCAAAAATACCGGATGAATCTTCATTGAATGTGCCACGCTGATTTTGTGATACACAGGAGCCATGAGAGCGATTGTCAGCATCCCACCGTACCTGGCTGAAGCATGTTCGAAAGACATTCAGGTCATGGGCTGTCAGCAGTTCTTCCATGTAGTTACCGCCAGCCTCTGCCCAGAAGCCATTGGCTGTGGAATTTACAGAGCCCCTGAAATGTAAATCATAGTTGCTTTCTGAGAGGTCTTTGAAATCATTATAATTGGTGAAATTACCGGAAAGCTCACTGGCGCCGCCATACAAAAAAATCATAATGGTTTGCGGCCGGTTGGCTTCATATATTGCCGAGTCGAAAATTACATTATCAATGGGACCCGCAGCACGGGAAATAGCTGGCAGTAAAAAACTGCATCCTGTGTACATAGAGAGTTTCAAGAAATCGCGTCTATCCATTACCGTACCTCCTGAAAGGTATACAATTCACTCAACCTGGAGATATAGTCCATCACTTCTCTGGCAGAATATCTTCGTCCATAATAATCGCAGCCATCTCGGGCATCGAGATCAGAGCTCCACCCTGCGTAGTCGTCCCGGGTTTCGTTCAACTTGTTAGTTTTAAACATTTCCAGCTCCTGATTGGTTGGAGCACGTTGAATAAGCAGTTCAAAAAGATATGTAACAAATGAAGTCAACGAGGCTTCTGGGTCCTCCGGCAGGAGGGTAAATCGATCATCGCCAAGTAAGTGAGGGCGCCAGCCAAAAGCCCACCACTCATTATATTCGTTTTCGTAGTCTTCATCACAGGAGACATTTTTACGAAGAATTGTCTCTCTTATATACTGGTGGTAGTTGGCAAATGAAAGGGTATCAAGCGGGGTTCTTTCCAGTTTCCCGAGCTTATACTTCATGGATGCCTGATTCATGTCGATCAGGGCATAATGGAAATAATGGAAACCGGTCCTGTTGTGCTTGTACTCCAGTTTTTTGACCAGAGAGTAGAACAGTTCTTCACCACTTTTTGCTCTTTTTGTGTAAAGAAGATACTCTTTGGAGAAAATTATCTGCATCAGAATATCCTGCCAGGTTTCAGGATTACTGGCGACAATCAGATCTGTAATCTGTGCCTTGCTTGTGCCGTCATGGTCAGTGAAAAAGAAGTCGACCAGTCGTCGAACACTGCCGTCGATGAACCCTTGTGACTTGACCAGCTCCCGGTAATAATCAAAACCGGTTGTAACTGTTGTTCCAAAAAGTGACTGGGGAACGGTGTTTTGATTAAGACCTATCACCAGAGTGTCGTTGTCATCATCAAGGTACCAGTTCTGCAGAGTTGTTGCGGCTTTTGGTACATTGGTGTCATCAAAGTCAAAGGTATATATTTCGAGCATTTCACGGCCGTTGTCTTCCGGACTGCGAAAACGGCGCCAGTTATCGGAACTCGCCATATGCATATAAGTTGAATAACGCATTCCTATGTCATCATTCATATCAAGAACGAGCCAGTTGAAGACACTGGCGACATTTGGAAAGTGGGATGAATCCAGTTCATAGGCCGGGGAAAACATAATCGTCTGAGTAAGGATATAGGAAATCCAGTTATGGAGAAAATGTTTGTCCAGGTCTTCCATCACATAGAAACGGGCCAGGATGTTGTAAAGCTCGTTTGGAGTCCAGGTGCTGTGATAAAAGTGCTCATCGTTGCGGATTTCATTCTCAACTGCAACCATGTCGTTTGTTTCAATCAACAGGTCCTGGCGCAGTGAACAGAGAAAATTGTCAGCTGTGATTTTGTCCTGCAGCATGGCAGGCGGGTAACCAAAGAATAGAGTTGCCAGTAGTTTGTCAGCAACTTTGCGGCGATCATTTATGGATAAATTATTGAACTCGGAATCAGAGAGCTGCGCCATCGCGTACTGTGTATGGGGCATGTCGGGTCGGTAGTAATAGAGCCCTTTATACACGATGTCATATTTGGGGTCGTCATCGGGGGGATAATTGATGAGACAGGGCTTGTTACTGTTGAGTAGCAGATTAATGACAGGAAACAGTGAGTTGTCTTCGGCTGCATGTAATAGAGATGCAGAGAAAAGAAAGAAACTCAGTATAAAAACTGTTGTTTTTATACGAAACAACGACTCCATTTGCTGATGTTCTCTTTTTTGCATCTTTTACTCCTGAGATTATATGCGGTAAGATGTTATGAACATCTATTCTAAATTCTGATTACGTCCAAAACTCAGCCATTTTGTTTGTCATTCCCGCGGAGGCGGGAATCCAGAGGCCTGGCACAAAACCGGATCCGCCTCCGCGGAGATGAACCACCGCGATCACTTGTAATTCTTTTGTTTTACCAATTCCTTATGTCTTCACCATATGAAGTTGGCTGAGTTTCATACGTAATCAGATTTT
>DQTH01000139.1 GCA_015662865.1 Desulfocapsa sulfexigens | reverse complement strand
TTGCAATTGATATGATACAAACAGGACAAAGGTTATTGCGGAATAGTTCCGCTGTGACTGGACATTAAGCAAGTCCGAAACTTGAGTGTATAATATTTCCAGATAGTGTCAATCTGTTGGAAGATGTGGCTGCTACTCTATCTATTTTATACCCAGCATCTTTTAATAATTCACTGGTGATATCACTAACGGTTACAGATAATGATTGTGGAATCTCTATTGAACGAAGCGTTTCTCCAAGCCCTCCAACAAGTCTTCCTATCCTTTTGTCACTCTCAGGGTAGTCTACACGTGAATCTGCAAAAGTGGCGACAGTTACTGTTTTAGTAGAGGTTGTTTTTATAATTGGTGCATCGGGAATTTGAGAATATTCAATATTACCAACGTATGCACCACCACATCCTGTTAATGCAAAAAGAAGACATATAAGTATTACTTTTTTGGTTCTTTTATAGTGTGCGGGCGGCATATGACCAGGATTCTCGTAGAATGCGATCATGTTCTTGTGTCACACCTTGTGAAACCATATATTTTCTGGAATTTCATCCTTGGAAACCTGGAAATATCTATCAAAAGTATAAAAAAAAGCCAATCACTGTACAGTGATTGGCTTTTTTGTGTTAGGGATCGAAAAAACTGTCTATTTTAAATGTTTGGGTCGGTATTGTTCAGAAGATCGCTTTCATCATCAGCTACATCGATTTCATTAGCTGTGTTTTCGGCTTCTCTTTTTTCAAGTTCTTCCTGTTCCTGCTGCATGCGGACTGCTTTTGGGATTTTTGATTCCGGAAGGACAATTTCAGTTATTTTTTCAATTTCTTCCTGAAGATCCGGATCTGCTAGGCAGATGTCACACTCAGCAGCATGTTTTTTAATAAACGAGACCATTCGGGCCGGAGCCATGGTTTCATTGCTCACATGGATATACCATGATTTAATCTGTTTGATTAATCTTTCGCACTGCATATAATTATGTCTTTACCTGGATTGAAAAATGGCTGGTTTTGGAAAATGTATGATTTTTCCGTTGTATCAATAAATTGACTAGCAAAGTAAACATTTTTTTTGGGAAAGCAAACTATAAAAATGTTGTTTTCCACCATGATTGTGACTACAATATCGAAACGTTGTGGAAGTGGTCAGTGCACTGGTGGCGCTCCCGGACTTCAAATCCGGTGTGGCGGGTTAATAGCTCGCCAGGTGGGTTCGATTCCCATGCACTTCCGCCACAACTTTATGCTGTTTCCGTCTGTTTTATGAGCGGGTGGCCCATTTCTTCCCGCTGCGTCACATATCCGCTTGCGACTTTTCTGGCTATATTCCGTATCCTGCCAATATAACGCGTTCGTTCTGCTACACTAATAGCCTTTCTGGCGTCAAGCAGATTGAATGTGTGTGAGCACTTCAAACAGTAGTCGTAAGCAGGGAGAATCAGTCCTTTTCCTACAAGTTTAAGCCCTTCTTCTTCATAGGTGTTGAAGTAGTTAATCAGTTCAGGAACGTTTGCTTCCTCAAAATTAAAGGTGGAGAATTCAACTTCAGCCTGATGGAAAATGTCTCCGTAGCTGATTGAATCATTCCAGGCAATATCATAAACTGAGTCTACCCCTTGGAGGTACATGGCAATCCGCTCAAGGCCGTAAGTAATCTCAACTGTTGTGGGAAAAAGATCAATGGAGCCTGCCTGCTGAAAATAGGTGAACTGGGTGATTTCCATGCCGTCAAGCCATACTTCCCAGCCAAGGCCCCAGGCGCCCAGTGTGGGGGACTCCCAGTCGTCTTCCACAAAACGAATGTCATGTTCGAGAAGATCAAGGCCAAAACGTTTCAGGCTTCCGAGATAGAGCTCCTGCACATCAATTGGAGATGGTTTCAGAACAACCTGGTATTGATAGTAGTGTTGGAGACGGTTTGGATTGTTTCCATAGCGACCGTCAGTGGGGCGTCTGGATGGCTGTACATAAGCTGCTTTCCATGGCTCAGGACCAAGTGCACGGAGCAGTGTTGCCGGATGAAAGGTTCCTGCACCCACTTCCATGTCGTAAGGTTGCTGAATAACGCAACCCTGATCAGCCCAGTATTGATTCAGCCGGGAAATGATATCCTGAAAATTCATTCAAAAGTCCTGCAATGATTAAGGAGGTTGATTTTTGTTCGATGTTGATTACTTTTCACATTCAACTTTCCGGGTTCAGTTATTATCAAAAAAGGTGTTCAATGGAAAGTTTAATTTATCATATTTACCATAGCAATTGCTTTGGGTAAATCATTATTTTTCTGGTTCTGCGAGAACTCGCTGGAATCAGGTTTAATTTTTTTTCAGGATCCTGTTTATGCTGCATTTACAAGACATGTCCTCCATTGAAGATATTTTGCGCTCAACCAGGACAATTGCAGTGGTTGGTTTTTCTCCAAAAGAGAACAGGCCCAGTCATATGGTTGGGAAATATCTTATGGATGCAGGTTTCACTGTTTATCCGGTTAACCCCGGAGTAAGCAGAATTCTGGGACAGGTTTCTTACCCGGATCTGGCATCAATCCCTGGCCCTGTAGATGTTGTTGATATTTTCAGGCGCAGTGAAAATGTGCTGCCAATTGTGGAGGCGGCCATTGCCATCCAGGCGAAAGCTGTCTGGATGCAGCAGGGGATTGTGAATGTTGAAGCAGCGGCTCTTGCAGAAAAAGCCGGGTTGCTGGTTGTTATGGATCGCTGCATAAAGATTGATCACGCCAATCTGATTGGTGGCTGAACTCCTTTTTTATAATTATGGAACCCAAAAAGATAAGTATCCGTGGTGCACGGATGCATAATTTGAAAAATATTGATGTAGATATTCCACGAAACAGTCTTGTGGTTTTTACCGGTCTATCCGGTTCTGGGAAATCAACGCTTGCTTTTGATACTCTCTATGCTGAGGGACAGCGACGTTATGTGGAGTCCCTGTCCACCTATGCCCGCCAATTCCTGGGGCAAATGGATAAGCCCGAGGTTGATGCCCTGGAAGGATTGTCTCCTGCAGTCTCCATAGAACAGAAAACAACATCTAAAAATCCCCGCTCAACAGTGGGTACGGTAACTGAAATTTATGATCATCTCCGTCTGCTTTTTGCAAGATGCGGACGTCCATATTGTCCGGAGTGTGGTGATGAAATTCGTTCACAGTCCATTGAGGATATGGTGAACACTTTGCTGGCACTTCCTGAAGGGACAAAAGTTGTGTTGCTGGCACCAATGGTCACCGGAAAAAAAGGGCGCCATGAACAGCTGCTGGCACGTATCAGAAAAGAGGGTTTTGTCAGGGTCCGCATAGATGGTGATACTGTTCATACTGATGATGTACAGGCGCTGAAAAAAAATAATCGCCACTCCATTGAGGTTGTTGTTGACCGGGTTGTAATAAAAGCTTCAGCTGCCCGCAGGCTCAGTGACTCCATAACAACTGTAGTAAAGCTGACAGAAGGGTTTTTGCTCGCCTATTTTCCTGACAGTGGAGAAGAGCAGTTGTTCAGTGAATTTGCAGCCTGCCATCGTTGCGGTATCTCCATGCCGCGTTTGTCCACTCAGCTTTTTTCATTCAATAATCCTCAGGGAGCCTGCGAGGAATGTGGAGGGCTCGGAGTTAAACAGTTTTTTGATGCAGCACTCATTGTTCCTGATCCATCACTCAGTCTTAATAAGGGTGCTATTGCACCTTGGGGAAAACGCGCAGGAAAGAGCTATTCCGGCCAGATGCTGGAAGCTGTGGCAAAGCATTATTCTTTCTCTATGAAAACTCCCTTTGCCAGATTATCTGAAAAATATCAAAATATTCTGCTTTACGGGTCAGGCAGCGATGAAATCTCTTTCAGATATCAGAAAGGACGACGTCTGATGACCACAGAGAAACCTTATGAGGGCGTCATACCACAGCTGAACCGCCGTTTTCATGAGACCCAGTCCTCCATGATTCGTGAAGAACTTGGGCGTTATATGAATGAACAGGTCTGCCCTCAGTGCCACGGTGCCCGTCTCAAGCCCGAGGCTCTTGCTGTGAAAGCGGGTAAATGGTCAATCTATGAGCTTACCTGTCTCTCAATTGATCAGATGATGGATAATTTGCCACTCATTCCATTTACAAATCGTGAACGACAAATTGGTGAACCTATTTTAAAGGAAATAGTAGACAGATTGTCTTTTCTTGAGGATGTTGGACTCGGATATTTGTCGCTGGACAGACGATCCGGTACACTTTCAGGAGGAGAAGCACAACGTATCAGGCTTGCATCACAGATTGGTTCAAGGCTAGCCGGAGTGCTTTATATTCTGGATGAACCGAGTATTGGTCTCCATCAGCGTGATAATCAGAAACTGATAAATACACTGGTTGAGCTACGAGATATGGGCAACAGCGTAATTGTAGTCGAACATGATACTGACACTATCATGACTGCTGACCATGTGCTTGATATGGGCCCTGGTGCAGGCGTGCATGGCGGTGAAGTGGTTTATTCCGGTGATGTGTCAGGTCTTTTAGCGTGTGATCAGTCTCTCACAGGAAACTATCTTTCTGGAAGCAAAAGTATTGCGGTTCCGTCCAAGAGACGTAAGGCCCGCCGTGGCAGTTTTTTGCGTTTGAAGAATGGTGTAGTAAATAATTTAAAGAAAGTTGATGTTGCTTTTCCTCTTGGAGTAATGACTTGTGTCACCGGAGTTTCCGGGTCTGGTAAGAGTTCATTGGTCATTGAAACACTCTTTAAGCTTGTGAAAGAAGGACTAGGACGGAGGCTTGATCGTGTGCAGATTGGTAAGACTCGTCTGACTGGCCTGAATAAGATTGATAAGATTGTGGATATTGATCAAAGTCCCATTGGCAGGACGCCACGCTCAAATCCTGCCACCTATACAGGTGTGTTTACACCAGTTCGAGAGCTTTTTGCAAGGCTGCCGGAATCCAGGGTAAGGGGTTACAAACTTGGTCAGTTTAGTTTTAATGTCAAAGGTGGACGCTGTGAGGCATGTGAAGGCGAAGGTGTGAATAAGATTGCCATGCATTTCCTGCCGGATATTTATGTCGTCTGCGAAACATGCCAGGGTAAGCGCTATAACCATGAGACTCTCGAGATTCTTTATCGCGGTAAAAGCATACATGATGTTCTTTCCATGACTGTGGAAGAGGCCCTGGAGTTTTTTAAAAATATTCCCCCTGTGAAAAATCGGCTGCAAACTCTGTATGACGTGGGGTTGACTTATATTACCCTGGGACAATCATCTGTGACACTTTCCGGTGGTGAGGCACAGAGGGTAAAACTGGCAAAAGAGCTTTCTGGCAGGGCCAGCGGGAATACACTGTATATTCTTGATGAACCGACAACAGGATTGCATCCAGCAGATATCAAGCATTTATTAAAAGTTTTAAGTCGTCTGGTAGACAATGGAAATACAGTTGTCGTCATTGAGCATAATCTTGATGTGATAAAGACTGCGGACTGGGTAATAGATGTCGGTCCTGAAGGCGGTGAACAGGGAGGAATGATTGTTGCGGCGGGTACTCCCGAAGAACTGACAGGCCATGATGGTTCGTTTACAGGATATTATCTGGCCCAGGTACTGGCAGATCAGAGCAGGTAGTAGGCTGGTGTAATTTCCTTTGCGTAGCAACTCGTTTTACTGTTTAATAAAGGAGTTTTTGTGCGATGTTCACTTTCTGTGAGCAATCAATAACCAACTATAAAATTATTCATTGAGGTATGTCAACATGACAGAAGAGCAAGGAAATAACAGCGCTGCGGAAGATAATAGCCCAGTATTTCGTATGCAGAAAATGTATATAAAGGATTTTTCTTTTGAAAATCCTAATGCTCCAGAAGTTTTTCAGGCCCCGAATCAGGAACCAAAAGTTGAAGTAAATTTGAAACTGAACAATAAAAAGCTGGATGATAACCACTATGAAGTGGCCCTTGAGATCACTGCCAAAATCCTTGATAAAGGTAATAATGACAAAACCATGTTTATCATGGAGATTGAGCATGCAGCAGCTTTTTTGATGAAAAACATCCCGGAGGAACATCAGGAGATGGTCCTTGGTGTGGATTGTCCGACCCTGCTTTTCCCTTTTACAAGACAGATTGTCAGCCAAATTTCCGTTGACGGTGGCTTTATTCCTTTCCTTATGGAGCCTATTAACTTTATGGCCCTTTACCAGAATTCAATACAGCAGGATGCAGCACAGCAAAATTAAGAGATTGCAGACTGTGAAATAAAAAAAGGGCCCTGGAAGCTGATTGCTTCCAGGGCCCTTTTCTGGTTGTTATGTAGAGTGTCGTCGAATTGTTTCTTATAGAGTAGAGGCTACAAAGTTATCTATGAGAACATTTACACCTTTATGGATCGCTTTGTCAAAAAGCATATCATATTGACGGTCTGCATAGATAGATTCGGGTGAGACCTTTACATCAACCCTGTTGGTCCATACAAGATTTCCAGTGGCCGCTTCCTGAACCCAGATGCGCATCTGGACAACGGCTTGATCAACCTGCCCGCCATTTTTTGCCATATGTCCGATTCCTGCTCCAACAGCTCCCCAAACAAGACCGCCACCAACATTGTGATCCAGACCAAGGGTGTCAGAGTTGTATCCTATGATAGCACCCAGGGTTCCTGGCAGAAGCATATGTCCCCAGTCATCATAGGTGTCGGAGCGTGCAAAACCATTCAAGGTCTGGCTGCTTAACCCAAAGGTGAATGGGAGTAGACCTTTTTTTAATGGCTGCCATGAATGCTCTTCTCTAGTTTTGAACTCAAGGAGTCGTCCACGAATAATATAATCCGCGTTAAATTTCCGTCCCATTTTGGTTACAGCTTTTTGGGTCAGTGCGTGAGTTCCAGGACTACCTGAGACAGTTTTCCCTGAATGCATTTTCTGGTCATGAATATATCCTTTCAATTGATTCTTCATGACATCTGACCATTCGTTGTTCAGCTCATCTGAGAGGCTGGCAGTATTGTTTTCATCATAAGGGACAATACTTATAATTGCTTCATCTACCAGATAACCAAAGACATCTTCCTGTATCGCCATGCCAAAACCGTTTGCTACCAGTCTATCGGTGATGGCTTCTGTGACTGCAAGATTGCGTCTATGAGCACCAGCCAAAGAATCCGCATGTGTATAATCAGCGAACGGGAGAACGACAACAGTTTGTCCTTTACCTGGTGCATTAGGATTTGGAGGGTCAGGCACATAGAGGGTCTCCACAACAGTTTGGCCACAACCCGTAATGAGTACTGCTGACAGCAGATAGAATATGTATTTGAACTTCTGCATAATTTTCTCCCTGAAAATTCTGGTTAAATCTTGGTAATTAAACTATCAAAGACCCTAAATGATACGAGGTTTAAGTAGAATGATAAGCTCACGTTTTCTGCTTGTTTTTTCTTCAAAACCGAAAAGATATTTAAAGAATGGAATATCACTGGTTCCAGGAACAAAGGTTCCCTCATTTTCATCTACACTTGAGATAAGACCACCAATTACAAGCATTTCGCCATCTTTGACTTTGACAACGGTACTCATTTCTCGGACATTGATTATCGGAAGCCCAACCTCCCCAAGACCAACCGCCCTATATTGAATTGGCTCTTCCAATTCTGATGTGACTGGAACAAGGTTCAGGATGATTTCTTTATCATCTAATATATTAGCAGTCAAAGCTAAACCAATTCCAGAGAGTACACGTTCTGTATTTGCAGAAAGGGTTACATTACCAGACTCAGATACATCGGCTTTAATACTGTCAATATATGTGACATTTCGACCCACAGTTAAAAGTGCTGGCTGTCCATTGAGCACACTGAGTTTAGGGTTGGAAAGTATGGTTGTTTGTCCTTGATCTTTCACAGCATTAAGGAATGAATCAAAACTGAAGGCTGCTAGAGATATTGCTCCGCTCAGTCCTTCGGTTAGACCGTTAGTGATGAGAGTTGCGGCAGTAACTCCTGAAGTTGCGGCATATCCTGCATTGCGAGTAACGGTACCGGTAAAGTTATGGGTGCCATCGTCTGCGGTGAGACTATCTGGCAGCAAAAAGTCATTCGTTTGGTTACGCGTACTAATAGAGGAATTGTCATTTCTATCTGTGCGATCCCAGGTTTCTGTACTGGTATTATTAGCAGTTTCATTTTTTGAGCGAGATCTGCTGAAATTATAATTTCCACCTGCGACAGAAAGGCTTCTCAGTAGAAGGTTCCAGTCCAGACCAATGGAGGAGTGGTCACTCAATTGAACCTCTATAATTTTAGCCTCAATTGAAACCTGTTTGTATAATTCTCTTTTCCGGTTATCGAAATAAATT
>DQTH01000172.1 GCA_015662865.1 Desulfocapsa sulfexigens | reverse complement strand
TACAAGTGATCGTGGCGGTGTCAGCCCCGCCTCCGCGGGAATGACAAACAAAATGGCTGAGTTTTGTACGTAATCAGAAAAATCAATGGCATTCAAAAGAAATCAGATACAAATAAATACAGTCCCGAAGACCTCGTATTACCATTTCACCATCCATGTAATTGTAATCCACCGCGGAGAGGTGCCGCATTGTAGTATAAATAATTTCAACCAACAGTTACAGTTAGTTACACCAACAAAAAACAAAGTACACAATCCGACAATCATTGGCATCATTTCTGCAACAGACTAATCGCTTGATTCTTTTCAGATGATTATTTACTTAACGACTACACCAGAGACTGCTATGAAAAAACTCATTGTCCTTTTCTTCATCACTCTAGGATTTTTTATCCCCGGGTATTGCCTGGCTGCAACTCATGACATTCACATAGATTGGTCCTATGATTCTCAGCTTGTTGAAGGAAAAACTCTGGCCGGTTACCATCTGTATAAAGAGGGAATAGAAACCTGCACAAGTACTACACCAGTTGCAACATCCATGGACTGTGTTTTTAATTCAGAAGATGGAACCTTTCAGTTCACACTGACAGCGTTCTACGCAGATGGGTCAGAAAGCCCTCATTCCTCCCCTTATACTTTTATATTAACCTCACCGCCAGAACCTGCACTACTTGCAGATTTCATAACAACACCATCAATACTCTCAGGGAATATTCCTTTTACTGTTTCGTTTAATGCAGCCTCTTCAACTGGTGATATCAGCTCTTACATCTGGAATTATGGTGACTCCAACACAGACAGCGGCAGTCAGGTAACACATACCTACAATACTATCGGTACCTATAGCGCCGTGCTGACAGTTACAGACTCCCAGGGAAACACCAGCCAGAAAACAGTAACAATCAACGCGACCTCACCGCAATCATCTTCAAATACTCGTGATATACACATAGAATGGCAATACGAATTTCAACCTGATGGTGGACGAACCCTTGCCGGATATTATCTCTACAAGGAAGGAGAAAAAATCTGCACCAGCGACTCCCCATCTGATACAGCAATGGATTGTGTCTTTGAGTCCGAAGAAGGAACTTTTAATTTCACTCTTACTGCTTTCTGTACAGATGGATACGAAAGTCCCCATTCAGCGCCTTACACATTTACACTTGGCACGTCCTCCGATCCAAACTTAACAGCTTCTTTTGCAACAGACCCAATATCTCTTACAGGAGAAACGCCTTTCACGATTGCATTTGATGCAACGTCTTCAACAGGAACAATTTCCACTTATAATTGGAGCTTTGGCGACAACAGTACAGATACTGGTAGTCAAATCAGCCACACATTCACATCTCCCGGGATATTCCAGGCAACTCTCACGGTGACCAGCACAACGGGCGCAACCAGCCAGCATTCTGTCACCGTAACGGCAACTGCACCACCAGAGCCACCTGTGGCCATCATCTCACCTGCGACATTCAGTGGCGATGCGCCTCTCACGGTTTCATTTGACGGCTCATCCTCCACTAATGCTGCCGCTTACTCCTGGTTTTTTGGCGATGGCGCAACAGCAAATGTGAGCCAGACAAATCATACATTTGCCACTCCCGGCACATATACTACTGCGCTCACTGTCACCAATGATCAGGGCCAAACTCATTCTGCGAATGTAACAATAACAGTTAATGAAACTACGGGAAGCAACACTCCTCCGACAGCTGTCATCAGTTCATCAACCGCAATGGGCGATGCTCCACTGAATATTTCATTCAACGGCACAGGCTCACATGATGAAGAAGGCCCGATAAGCTCCTATCTCTGGAACTTTGGCGATGGCTCTCAAACATCTTCAACAGCTACAACTTCCCACACCTACACTACGGCAGGAACGTTCAACGCCTCACTCACAGTAACCGACAGCCATGGAACTACCAACACGGCCTCCACTCCTGTCATCATCACCGGACAATCACAGACAAATCAAGATCCAACAGCCAGGATGACTGCATCAGCAGTTAGCGGGACCCCTCCTCTAGAAGTATTTTTTGACGGATCCACATCCTCTGATCCTGAAAACTCTCCACTTACTTTCAACTGGAATTTTGGCGATGGTGCTGTTGCTCAGGGAGCTGCAGTAAGTCATGTTTATACAAATCCGGGATCTTTCACAGCAACTCTCACGGTTGCGGATGATGCAGGAGCAACATCCAGCAGCTCGATGACAATAAACACTGAAGATACGCCGGATTTTCAACTGGAACTTGGTGAAATCGAGATAGATCACAACTGGAAAAGAGTCAATTTCTCAAACACTTTTGTCCACCCGATCGTTGTTGCTGGCCCACCAACCAAAAATGACGACAATCCATGCGTTGTCCGCATGAGAAATATCACCTCCAGCGGGTTTGATATCCATATCCAGGAATGGAACTATCTGGATGGCTCCCATACTAATGAAACAGTTGCCTATCTCGTCCTTGAGAAGGGCTCCTTTACTCTCGAAGACGGGACCATGGTTGAAGCAGGGGAATTCAGTTCAAACAGCAATGAACTCCAAACCATCCAATTCAATTCAGCCTTCACAACAGAACCCGTACTCGTAACATCAATCACATCTTCCAATGGGGAAGACGCAGTGGCCAGTCGCCCACAAAACATATCCAAGACAGCTTTTGAGCACCAGATACAGAAGCAGGAATCACTAAATACACAGAGTTCTGAGACAGGCAGCTATATTGCATGGGAACCTTCTGAAAGTAATATCGATAACATTAACATTATTGTAAATAAAACTGCAGACAGAGTGAGAAACCGTTGGTATACTGTAAGATATGGTAAACAGCTACCTGAACCTCCTATCTTTTTTGGAACAATGCAATCACTGAACGGAATTGATACCTCGGCAATTCGCTACACCAACAAGACAAACCGTGAAGTTAAAATAATGGTTGAAGAAGAACAATCTGCAGACCAGGAAACCATGCATACTTCAGAATCCGTTGGATACTTTCTTTTCTCTGCAGATACCACCGTGCCTCCGGCCCCCTCTGTTACCTATTTCATCAATTTTCAACCTTCTGATGTCCCTGTGCCGGAAGGATACCTTGTTGACAGCGGAAGGCCTTTTGACGAAGAGCAGGGCTATGGCTGGGTAAAAGGCCCATACAGCATGGGAACCAGAGACCGAAACAGCTCTGCTTCGCCAGACCAGGCATATGATACAATGATTCATGTAGATCCATCCAGTATATGGGAAATAAATATACCGAATGGAGCCTACACAGTGACCATATGCAATGGGGATGCGTCATTTGCTAAGGGGATACAGAATGTGCAGATAAATGGTACAACTATTATAGATCACATTACATTATCAAATGAAACACTCTGGGTTGAAAAAACTGCAACCATAACCGTTACTGACGGAAAGCTTTCCGTAACATTTGCAGGCGATACTGATCCTGCAAGGCTATGCTGGGTAACTATTTCTTCAACACATTAACACAACAGGACGAACAGAATGAAACAGCAAAGAACTTACATAATCGCTTTATGTGCATTCTTGGTATTAGGAATGTATCCAGCTGATAATGCCAGGGCAATCGGTGTTTATCAAAACTTTGACAACCTTCCAGTGACTGGAGAAAATGAAATCCCAGGTGATGGAGGTGGCTGGAAGTATTCATCAGGTGCGAACAATACAGGACATGATTTTTATGGCTCCTGTGGATATTGGAATAGCAACAATGGTACTGTCAATGATATCCATGAATACTTTTACTTTTATGTCAACAATTACAACAACGAGCATATGGGGTATACATCTTTCCAATACATTGAAATTGACAATGAAAACACAGTTAAAGGTAATAGTCTTAAAGTTGTAGTAACAGGCGGAAAAAAAGAGATTAATGGTACAGTAGTTGATTTAGGTAATCGACTTTTAAACAAACAAGAATATCTTGACTACTTGTCTAATGGTGAAGATCCTGTTTATTATGGACCATTAAAGGCAGGACAGCCAAATATGTATTTCCTGAATAGCACTATTTCTGGAGGGGATGCCCCATTTCCAGTAGCTGCAGGAGCAAATCGGTATAGTTTTTATCTGTATATACCTGACTCAGTTGACAATGGGGTACCAACATCTGGAGGTAATAGGCTGGACGACACATTTGGTACAGGTCCATATACCGATATCGGAGGGCATTTTTATCACAATTACTATACTAGAGGTGGTGGGTGGACCCATGTCATTCAAGACTCCCACCCCCAACATAACAATGCTTGGGGATCAGCGGCCCGTTACCCTTACCCAAGTTATAGTATCCGAGATTATGGGACGAATTATTACAACTCTATGTGGCGTACTTATTGGGCAGTTTATCCAAATACTGGGATAGACATTCCCAATTACTCGATTTGGCTAGACGAAATGGAATACATTTACGATCCTGAGCCGCAGAATAACGAAACTATCAATTCTCCTTCTGTACTATACAAACCGTCAACAAAGAGCTTTGAAATCGGTTTCTATGCAAAATATAAAAATAATGTCAACGCCAAAAGAACATATCAAGTTCGATACTCATTTTCGCCAATAAATAATAGCAACTGGGATTCAGCACAACCTGTTTTAATGACAGGAGATAATCGTTTTGGCGACAAAGTACTTTCTAACACTGATGGTATAGTGAAAAAAATCAACTCTTACTACCCAGGGGTTTGGGCACCATTTAAAGTGATACCAGAGGATGAAGTAAATTTGACTCCTGGTACAACAATTTATTTCGCAATAAAAGACCTTTCGCAAAACCCTAACAACTTACAGCAAATCAACCCCCTATATAATAATGGCACTGACTACGCTAACCACATGAGCGAATTCGATTTTGCCGGTGATGCCCCAGCCCTTCCACTAATAAAAAGGATAGATTACTATATTGCCGGTGAACCAGGAGATCTGACAGCACCTCCTTCAGCACCAGCCCCGGTGATCCTGTCAATCCAGGACAACTAGACTGAATCATGGTACATATCCAAAATAAAGCGGGCATTATTTTTCCAGTTGAGTTGTTTCTCAACTTTTTGTAGTGCCCGTTTTTCAATTTTTAAGCGTAATTCCTGATTTACCACCATTTCCCGCAGTGCTTCCACCAGGGCATCCAGATCGTCAGGTTTAAACAGCAAACCATCCTCTTCATGGTTGATAAGATCCCTAATGTTCGCCATATCCGGTGCAACTACAGCTCTCTGCTGTGCCATATATTCAATAATCTTCATGGGTGAGGCATAAAATGTGGCCCGAGGACTGACAGCAACATCAAACAATGCCACGTAATCAGCTACTTCTTTGTGAGGGACCCTTCCTGTGATTGTCACCTTATCTTTCAACCCCAGATGTTTCGCCTTATCCTCAATTTCCTCCTGAATCGGCCCATCACCCACAAGCAGCAATGTGCAATTATCCACCTCTTTGCATATACGAGCAAAGGCATCCAGTAAAAAATCAATCCCATGCCATGGCCGCAAAATACCCACAAAACCTATCACCACATCGTCTTTCGTTAATGACAGCTTATTCATTAATTGCCCGGATCTTTCTCTTGGATAAAATTTTTCCAGATTGACCCCATTGGGGAGTACATGAACCTGATTTCCCGGTACACCAATTGAGGTCAGATATTCCTTGAGAGGGGTTGAAACGACTATGGCACTACTTGCGTCACAACACGCCTTCTTTTCAATGCTATAAGCAATTTTCTTCAGATACAGCGTCTCGTCGGGTTCATGATCCCGCTCATAGGCTAAAGGCGCATTAACCTCCAGAAATATCGGCAAATGCGATTTCCCGGCAGCAGCAACAGCAGAATAATTATATGTTATATAGCGGTCATAGATAAAATCAGGTTCAAACTCTTTAATTGCTTTTCGTAGTGACCGGTATCCAACCACATTATAGGCCAGTTCTACAACTTCGTACAAAGGCCCTTTAAACAGTCGCTTCACCCAGAAAAACCGGTCAGAACGGCTTTCACTGTCCCCTTCCCTCTTCACTCCCGGCCCGAGGACAAGAACTTCATGGCCAAGCTGGCGAAAAGCGTTCACCATTTCAGAAATATGAATACCTTCCGCACCATCGGCTAGTGTTCTGTGATGATAGATAATTTTCATTTTTGTTCCTCACCGGTTACCTGGTCATAAACTGCAACAATCTGTCTTGCACACCAATCCCAGTCATACTGCAACATATGATCGGAAATTTTTTTTCGGTCAAAAGTTTTCTGTAAACCTGCAAGCAGACCATGAAGTATATCATCCTGGTTTGGCATAACAAAACCAAGGTATTCTTCTGACATAATTTCCCTTACCGATCCCACATCAGTGGCAACTGACGGACATCCACAACACAGTGCTTCTGTCAATACATTGGGGCTTCCCTCTCGACGACTGGCAAGGCAGAAGAGATCAGCAGCATTATACCAGTACGCAAGCTCGGCATTCTTCACCTCTCCAACAAAACTAATACACTGCTGAAGGTGTTGATCCCTGATCTGACTTTCCAATGATGTTTTAAAAAAACCGGCAGCCCCTTCTGAGCCAACCAGATAGAGGTGCACATCAGGATGATGGTCAATAACAGATCTTAATGACGAAATGATCCTGTCAATCCCCTTTCCCTGGATTAAGGACCCTACAACGAGCAAGGCTCGCTTTTTCGATGGTATTCCTAGATGTTTTTTAGCTTCATCCTGGCGGATAAGTCTAAAGGCCTTTTGGTCAACCCCGTTTCGAATCACAGTTATCTTATTTTCATCACATCCTTGAATCACAGCAACATCTTTTAATTTTTGGCTTAAGCTTATAAGAGCAGAAGATTTTTTCAGACAATACTGAACAATATTTTTCCTGAATCCGGGTTCTTCCAGGTAAAATGCTTCATGACCACGAATGGTTGCCAAAAACGGCTTACCCGTTAATCTGGAAAGTAATGCGCCCCCTGGAAGATCAGGGTAAGTCCAGTGTAAGTCAATAATATCAAAGGAGAATTCCTTCCTGAGCCTTAAAGCCAGAGGAACGACAGCTAACGAATAGGATAGAGCATCAAGGGATTTAAGATATTTAGGAATAATTGGAAAACGAGGATGGATAATATCTATCCCCTGTATGGTCTCATACCGGGGAATTCTGTCAAAATTATGATAGCGGGTGAATCTGGAGGAACATGGAAACCATGGTATGGGATTTATTACTTTAACTTCGCAGTATTGCTGCAAGGCCTTTGCTCGGTTAAGAACAAAAATACCATAATTGGGATATTGACTGTTTGGAAACAGGTAGCTTATTGCCAATACTTTCATGGGAGATGTTGTTCCCGGGATCCATGTTGCTGAAGCCAAAGCTCAAGAACAAGTAACTGCCAGAGTACGCGATGATGGTCTCTCTTTTGCGCCACGTGTTCCTCCAGCAGAGTCTGAACTTTCTTTTGTTCAAAGAACATCCGGCTTATGGAAGATGAGTCAAGCAAGATCGCTCTGGCATAGTCGTAGAGCTCATTTTCAAACATAATTTTTAACGGGGTGGGAAAGCCCATCTTCTTTCGATATATTATTTCTTCCGGCAAAATTCCAGACATCATTCTTTTCAGAAGATACTTTCCCTGCCCCTTTCTAATCTTATATCTGGAAGGCATTGCGGCAGCAAATTCAACCATTCGATAATCAAGGAAAGGTACCCGAAGCTCCAAAGATGCCGCCATACTCATTCGATCAGCTTTAATTAGCAAATCATCTACAAGCCATGTCTTTGTATCAAAATAGAGCATTCGGCTGAGTGGATCAGCTTTGTGAGTGACAGAAAAGAGCCGTTCCAGAAATTCTTTCTGAACAGTATTTTTTTGCTGTTTACATTTTTGAGCAAACTCTGGTGTATATAGTGCCCTTTTTATTACCTCCTCGTAGGTAGATATCCCCTTATAACGCTGTTCAAGGGGTAACGTTCCCATGGACATATACTTTAAAAATTTATTTCCCGCCGGAAGTAGTGCCGCAGCACACTTCTCCAACAGTCTGCTTCCTGATTTACCCAATATCCGGTGGTATTTTTCGAGAAAAGTCATATAACGGTACAGATCATAGCCCCCGAAAATTTCATCAGATCCTTCCCCCGACAGAACAACGGTTACATTCTCCTTTGCCAGCATGGAAACAAAAAAAAGTGAGATAGCAGCAGCTTCGGTTACTGGTTCATCCATCAGGCGGACATATTCAGGAACAAAATCTACAAACTGCTTTGATGTAACAAATATTTCGTGGTGATCAGTTTTAAATTTTTCTGCGACCAGACGGGCATACGCAGTCTCATTAAACTGTTTGCCAAAATCGTAGGCAACGGAAAATGTTTTCAGAGGTTCTGTCACCCTCGGAGCAAGCAAACCAACCACGGCACTTGAGTCAAGTCCACCACTAAGAAATATACCCAGTGGCACATCACTGCGCAGACGGAGATCAATAGCATTATTCAGCAGCGTTGAGCCCTGCTGTAGATAATATTCTTCTCCCTTATCCTCTTTAGAGGCAAACTCCAGATCCCAGTACTTTGTAATAGAGCAGGTCCCGGAGTGGATAACCATGGAATGGCCGGGCAACAAGCGCATTATCCCACGCTGGAGGGTCTGACTCCCGGGAACATAACCAAAACTCATGTAAGAATCTATGAGCTCTTCAACAACATCAGGAGACTCAGGTATTACTGCTAAAATAGCCTTTACTTCAGAAGCAAAATAAAAGCCCTCTTCATTCTGATAGTAATATAATGGTTTAATTCCCAAACGATCCCGGGCAATAAAAATCTCCTGTTTTTGCTCGTCCCAGATAGCAAAGGCGAACATCCCGTTGAATCGCTGCAGACACTCCTGCCCCCACCTGGCATAGGCCTTAAGAATAACCTCTGTATCCGTACCTGTGGTAAATTTTTGCCCCGCTGTGCGCAGTTCTTCTCTAATTTCCAGATAGTTATAAATTTCACCATTAAAAACAATGCTCAGGCCATTGTCTTTATCGTGCATGGGCTGCTTCCCTGCAGGGGTTGGATCCAAAATACTCAGTCGGCGATGTCCAAACGCAATAAATCCTTTTGGATGTACCCAACTCCCCCTATCATCAGGGCCACGATACGGGAAAGTGTCTCGCATTGCCTTAATGTCAGCGGCAATATTTCCATAATTATTTTTGAGTAATCCGACGAATCCACACATTGTCTAATACCTACACTTATGCTCTGAACACCCGGAGGATTTTCCATGGAATGGCCAAGAACTTATAAGCCATGCTTTCTCTGACAAAAGTATCTTCTTTTGTAATAAAATCCAGGTGGCAGTGTCCTTCTTTATTTTCGATATCTTCTAAAGTAATATCAAAAAAATTTAAGAAATCGGTGAGTTCTGCCGGGGGTTCATGTTCATGCTTTATCGCAGCGTCAAGAGAATTAATAGCCTCCTCTCTGGTCATCTGCCCATCACGTATTAATTGCGAATATTTTTCTTGTTTAAAAATAAAATGTGGAATTTGTTTATTTTTTAAAAAGGTTTTTATGGGAGCAAACCGGCAATCGATATGGTCCATATTTTTATCAGGAGTCTGCCAATGTAATTCGTTTTCCAGAGTCTCCTGAATCTCTTGGTTATTCCAAGAAAGGTAGTCTGGCATATTAATCCGTAGAAAATCCGAGTCAGTTAATTTCATTTTTATTTTTTCTATGGCGGTGAGTTCATATTGGCGTTTTACTAATAAGGAGTCAATATCTTCTATGGAAAAGCCGCTTTCCAATAACACTTTCCGGACATATGAAGGATGAGTTGAAGTCACTTCAAAAGGAGATTGCTCATCAACTCTGGAACTAACACCGGAAAGTACTAAAGGTATATTAAATAACTGCTGATAGACAGTAATCACATAATTAATACCGCATGTACAGATTGAACAAAATTCTCCACCCTTTAGAATCATAGCCCGGTAAAAAGATTTCAAAAGATCTGGTTGAAGGGACACCATTACATGATCAACTCCAAGTTTTGGTACCGTTGATAAAATATTTTTCAACGCATAATCGCTCATGAATAGATTATTAAAAGTTACAGCCAATGGATTCATACCATATTTTTCTTTGCATAAGTATAGGACATAAGAACTATCTCTCCCACCACTATATGGTACCATGCAATCATATTTCCGTTTTTTTAATTTAGCATCCTTAAAAATCATTTGTAATTGCTGTTCAGCCTTATTGTAATCAAATTCTGCCCATTCTTTATCCCATTTATGGCAATAATTACATATGCCATTTCTATCAAATTCAATGCTTGGGAATTGATCATTTAATATACACCTATTGCACATGTTTTCATTTTTCATCCAGTACTCCATTTATCGATTCAACCTTAAATCAGTTTTTTGAACTGTAAACTCCGTTAGTGCAAATTGAATAGTTTTGTATATTGCGCGACTCATAAACAATATCTGATTGGATTAGCCTTTTTGCCACAAAAATAGTGCCATCTCAACTCGATAAAAATAAACTTAGATTTCAGAGGACCTGGTTGGAAGGACACCATAACATGATATTATTTTTTGTCGATATTTAGACGCTATTACTATATGGTATTTGCAATCCCACCTAACGTGGGATAATCTTTCCCATTCATGCATAGGTTCTTCCTCCAAATTTACCCTGTAGTGGGCTATCTTCGGAGGGAGAACCTATCTTAATTCACCCAGGATCGGCGAATCTTTCCTGGTCCCCCACTGGAAGTGGATGGTTTATGGAAAACTAATAATTTTAAAAAAAAATTTATCAAAAAATACACTATATTAATTTAGTTTCTTCAAGAGCAATTTAAGGGACAAATCATTTTTGACGATAATACTGATAAATTGTTTTGTATCCCATACAGGCTGATGAAAACTTATAAATTGCATAACCAAACAACATAGAATATGAATATACTATTACAACATTATATGGGAAAGCAATTGACGACTCTTCCACTAATGGGATTATCCTAAATTGAACTATATATATAGCCAGTGAGCTGTTTGCTAAATCAAAAACAACATTTCGAAAAGGATTGATATCAAAACCTACTCTAAATATTAAAATGAAAATCGCCACAACTGACACAATATTTAGATAAAAATTAACATATATAAATTCTAGCATAGAGCTGATAATAAACTGATGTATAAATTGAGATAAAAATAAAATAAACAAAAAAATGAAAAAAATATTATTCTTATTATTATTAATATATAAGTAATCAACAATTTTAGAATCATGCAAAACGACACCAACGACAAAACATATTAATGCATTGAGTGAGAAAAATATATCCATAGATGGCATATTCGTTGGTATATCCACATATCCATCAATTCTATATTTAAATAAAAAAAATGAAACGAACAACGTGATAACAATCAAATAGCCTTTTTTCATTAAAGATAATTTTCTAACCAACGGAAACAACAAATACAACCCCCATAAAACTGGTAAAAAATATGCCAATTGAACTTTTTTATTCCATATAATATCATCAAAAATATGCCTAACAAAACGATCCATGTTGCCGATATCAACAATACTAAAAACTATCAATAGCATAAAAATCACCTTTACAAATCTTACTTTATACCATTGCAAAATAGGTAATTTCTTTCTTTTATTACTTAATGCTAACCCATACCCAGACAACAAATAGAATATAGAATTTCCTAAATGTCCTCCGAAAGCCATTTGAGGAATAGGCCACATTTCATAGAGATGCGAGTTTATAATCAATACTATTGCAAATATCCTCAAGAAATAAAGCTGATCAATCATTAAATACTCCCTCCCTACAATAATTTCTCTGACAAAAAGGACTACGGCCTAAACGGCTGTAGTCTTAAGCTATCGGATAGATCCAAGTAAACTTATCCACTTCTAACCACCTCGCACTTCAAATGAAGTATACATGGGTGGGGGAAAAGTACTCTAGCTAGCTAATTCAATAAGAAAATAGACAAATTCATCCTTCAAAATAGTCTAGTCCTCCACTATCTACAGATAACTTATTTGCTACAACAGACAAAGCAGACCACCAGTAGATTGGCTCGTAAAATAATCTGTTAACAAATGTGGCAGCTACTAAAAATCCTATAAACCCACACTGTAAACATACCAGCAAGCCATGATTTATTATTTGTTTTTTCTTCGCCCTTCTAATATTTAAAAAAAACAAACAAATTAGAGAGATAAACGGTAAGAAAACAACTACCCCTCCCTCCGAGAGGGCTTCAAACCATAGACTATGAGAGACATGTCCAGCACCATCAACACCTTCAAATACTCCCATTTCAAACCAAAAATTTCGCACGCCGCATCCAAACCAGGGTTTGTTCTTCCACACTTCAAAAGATAGTTTCCAGGAATTCACCCTACTCTGCGCTGACGCATCCACAACAACATTTTCAGAGGAAAACAAATTATTCATTCTAGTGTAATAGTAATCAGGAACAAAAGGTAGCGTGGCGAGAATCCCAATAATTAAAACGACAGAAAGCTTCTTCCTAGCCTCTTTAAAATAACAAAAACAAGTAACCAACATTACCGAAGCACCAAGAAAGCCTGCACGAGATCCAGTCAAAACTATACTCATTATAATACCAAAAAATCCTACCAAAGCTCCCACTCGCAAACGCCAATCATTCTCCTTTGTTAAGGCATAATTTATCACAATAGGACATAACAAGATTAAGGCAGCAGCAAACTGATTCGCATCGTCAACAACGCCACCGTTTCTATTCTCAAATCTTGCCCCAGTTGTACCACGCAAATCCCAACACTTATAGACTAACCATGCCGCACTTAACATCAATGAATTGATAAACCATTTAAATTTAATTGCCGAATTTACGATATTAATTAACAAAAGATAAAAAATAACAAATTTGGCAAAATCACCAGTGAATTTCCACGCCCATTCCTGGCTTTGTGCCCCTGCTGCCCCCACAACCATTCCAAAAAGCATTATAACAAGCAACCAAAAATCCAGTGGCCTGAAGGAAAATTTATTTTCATACTTTCCTGAAAACATATAGACAACCAATGTAACTATGCTTAAAAGAAAAGGTATTCTGAGAGGAACAAAATACTCAGGCGAAATCTGCATAGGTGGTATGTGTGTAAAACAAGCAAATGCAACGAGTCCCCAGAAAGGATCCCAAAAAAGAATCCCTAAGAGGCCACTGATTGCAATCAAAAATCCAAATAATAAACTTAACACTTTTTATCTGCCTATCACTCGAAATAATGCTTTCAAAAGAAACAACCAAGAACTAAAAAAAAATGGTAACAAATCCACTCTATCAAACACAGCAAAAGACCTCACTCTCAAAATTGACAACAACCACTGGATAAAAACAATATCTCCGTCTTCTCTTCTCCTGTAAAACGATCCAATATCATTATCGAAATTCAACCAGTAAACGTTCTCCGTTTGATTAGAAGCCTTTTCTGAACAATTACTTACTCCAATAAAGTCATTGTATGCAATAATGGGTAGATTGATACCACAATCAGTGGAATGCGAATTTGCTAAGTGTGTCCTTGGGTTAATTTCTATATATTGATATTGTTCATTCTTATTGTCATATACGAATTCAATATCAAACAGCCCTTTAAAACCAATATTATTTAACGCTCTTCGGGATAGTTTCTCAACTTCGTTATTTTTCTTACTCACAGCGAATGAAGTAACACCATATCCTGGCAAATATTGTCGTATTTTTTGAACTGAAAATAAAGCCTTCAACACCCCTTGATGATCTACATACCCTGTACAATACAATATATCATTATCATCATGTTGAATAATTTCCTGGATGAGGATTGAGGCTAAATTCTTACTATTTATTTTAACAAACCTTACTAACTCTTCTTTTGTATAAATAATCCTATTTTTTTCAAAACCAATTATTGGATTTTTCTCCGCAATAATTGGCTTAACAATACAAGGACATTGGAGGCTATTAATTTTATTCTCGAGGTCAATCCCCCCTTCGAAGAACGTAATAGTTTTGGGATGTGGGATATTAAGCAATTCTATGAGAGCTAAATATTTTCCTTTATCAATTATTTTTCTATATAAGTCAACTTCAGTCCAATTATAACAAAATAATTTTTCTAGTTTTTCTTTATTATCGAGAACAAATTGTATATATTTATCGGATGTACAAAACAAAACAGATTTGCTCTGCTCCCTACCTAGCATTAACAACTTATGAAGCAATTCATCTTTTGAAACGTACTTAATGGACTTTACATATTTCGACAATCTTGCAATTTCTGTGTCCTTACTTTGATAGAACCCTACGACTTGCACCCCGTTTTTCCCTAAAGAGCGGGCAACCCCTAGGCCATTTACTCCAAGCCCAAGGACAACAGCTTTATTAGGACAAACATCTTTCTTGCTATTTATGTTCATCCTGTCCTCCACCCTTCAACCCAAGCTCTAAAAAACAACAATGACTCATGATTGGGAATACCTACTCTTTTTATATCAAACACATCATCGCGAGGTTGCACCAGCCCTCCATAAGCAGAAAAATTACATAAAAACCCTGTTTTCTTAATTATAGATAAAGCGGTTGATGATACGTCACTCAGTAAGCCATGAGGATGGGAAAAATAGGACACTTCGGCATTTATTTTTTCCTCAATCATATCCTTGGAACCAACAATTTCATCTTCCAGATCTCCAGAGTCACACTGGCTGAGACGTACATGGTTTATTGTATGGGCTCCAATTTCAAAACCCATTCCATGAAGTTTCCTGATGTGGCTCCAGGACATCGCCGGTATTTTCCTTCCAAGTCTTTTCATGTCATGAAGAAAAGGTTTATCAGTGCCAACTATTCCGCTTGAAATAAAAAAGCAGGCAGGGAAATTATACTTTTTTAATATTGGCGCTGCGTTCTCAAAATTATCCAGATAGCCATCATCAAATGTTATCACTACCAATCGTTGGTCATTGCAACCGGTTTTCATCCTTTCCAGCAATTCTTTTATCGATATAACAGTATAGTTATTTTTCAAAAACGACATCTGCCTATCAAAATTTTTTGGCGAAACCGCATTGATATCACAATTGTCATTATCAACTCTGTGATAGTTGATCACAGTGATCAAACTCTGCTTCCGCAATCGGCATAAGATGTTTCTCCAGGGAACCGGTGTAATATAAACAAAACAAGCCATAGCCAGAGTCTTGACGTTATTTCTAACATGGTTGTTATGATTTAAAACAGAAGTCACGCACTCTCCCCGGATGAGATGTTTGCAGAGAAGCCTTTTTCCGTTAAAAGATCCATGTAAACATTTTCATATTCCCTTGTCATTCTTGCCAGAGAGAATTCTTTTTTTACCTGTTTGCTACTCTTCAGTGCCATTTCTGCAGCGTCTTCTGGGTTAGTCAGAATGGTGGCCAGACCATCGGCAAGATCGTCAGGATTATCACTAACTTCTATTCCATTTAGTTTATTTTTTATCAAACCGGCCTTATTCGATGGTCTGGTTATGACAACAGGGACCTGGGCGGCACAGGCTTCCAGGAGTGATACCGGGAGCCCTTCTGTTTTTGAACACAATACAAAAACATCACTGATCCCTAACAGTTCCGCAACGTTTTCTTGAAAGCCAAGAAAGTGGATTTTGTTCTCCAAGTTCAATTTCTTACTCTGCTGGATAAGTGCTCCACGGCATTCTCCATCTCCAACAAACAGAACATGGACATCTGGCAATTTGTCATTGATTATGGCAAAGGTATCGAGAAATAAGGTGTGATTTTTTATTGGATGTAACCTAGCAACCATAATTATAATCTGGCTGTTTTCAGGTAAATCAAGTTGTTTCTTGATTTGTTCTCTCTGCTGGACGTCCATGTGCTGGCCATTGTTATAGTGAGTGAATTCAACACCATTACGGATAACCTGCAATTTGCTCTTTCCCAATCCATCTTCCTGCATGGATTGTTCTGCAAGCTCTTTACTCACGACAACCCATTTATCTGTGATGCCATACAACAACCGTTTTTCAAGTTTCCTGCGCCATAATAGTTCAGTATTATGTCTACTATGTTCTGTGATGACTATAACCGGTACTCTTGCCAGTTTCGCGGCAATACCCGCATAAAAATGAGCTGTCTGATTATGCGAATGAACAATTTGAAACTTTCTTTTTGTAAAAATCCTGGCAAGTTTAAAAATCAACTTCCAATCAATGCCGGGCCGTCTTCCAGTGACAAAGCTGTCATAATTCATCCCATGAATATGGTTGAGCAGGCTTCCCCCATGATCAAGACACCCTACGGTAACTGAGTATAATTCCGGGTCCATGGATCTGGCCATATTTACAATAAGGCTTTCCAATCCACCACCGCCGTCTCTCATGGTTAAGGTGATATGGGCAATTTTCAGTATCATCTACTACTTCTTAATAAAAGTTTACTTTTCATAAGAATAAAACCCCTTCCCTGCTTTCCTGCCTACAGCTCCATCTTTAAATAATGAAAGAGCCTTTTTGGCAGGTTCATATCCATCACCAAGCATCCGTTCAAGATTTCCCAAAATATTAACAAAGATATCAACACCAATTAAATCAATAAGTGCCAAAGGACCTATGGGATGGTTTAAGCCAAGAACAGCGGCCTTGTCGATATCCTCCACCGAAGCGACTCCTTCATCGTACACCTTTGCAGCCTCATTAAGAAAAGGCATAAGGACACGATTGACAATGAAGCAGGGATTATCAATTACAGCCACCGGCGATTTACCAACATCTTCAGCAAATTTTTTCCCTTTTTCCATGGTCTCGACAGCAGTTTTTTTACCTTTAACAACTTCTACAAGTTGCATTCTGGAAACAGGGTTAAAGAAATGCAGACCAAGAAACCGCTCAGGGTGTTCCAGAACTGCTGCCAGTTCAGTTATGGAAAATGAAGAGGTATTGGTGGCAATCATCGCCTTATCGGAACAAACCTGTTCAACCTGACGGAGAATTTCATGTTTTGCTGTCAATTCTTCTGCAATGGATTCAATAATCAGGTCTGCCTTTGCCAAAGCGTCAAGCTCCATAACAAAAATGCAGCTATCCATTCTCCGGTTTACTTCTTCTTCGTCAAAGCCTTTCAGCAAAAATTTACGGATCTGGCCTTTACATTTCTCAAGAGATGCATGGGAACGACCGTTGACAATAAGTGGATAATCATATTGCAGCAGCAATGATGCAAGACCGGTTGCCATGATGCCTGTCCCAACAATTCCGATTGTCAACGATTGTTTCTGTGCTGTTTCCTCAACAAACTCCTGCCCGACGGAAACCTTTTTCAATTGTTTACGCAGGAATAATTTTCCGTCATTGTCTTCAAGTAATAGATTATAATAAGGAACTCTTTCATGGCCGGACGAAGGAACATCAACCCGCGTAACAGCACGTACTGTCATGAGATGGGCTTTCTGCTTTTTAACCTCATGGCCGCAAAACAGGCAGATTTTTATAGGATAGCGCCAGCTGTTTTCACAATTTGAACACGCAAATATCATTACGCTCCCTCCAGGATGTGAATGGCGCATGTGCCGCCGGCACCACCAATATTATGGGTCAACCCAATTCGAGCACAATCGAGCTGTCTTTTTTCAGCCTGTCCACGAAGCTGCAGGACAGTTTCATAAATCTGGGCAACACCACTTGCACCAATGGGATGCCCATCTGCCTTCAATCCGCCATCAGTATTAACCGGTTTATCACCGGATAAAGCAAACCGATTGTCCCGAACATATTCTGCTGCCCTGCCGGCATCAGCAAAACCAAGATCTTCCATGGCCACAAGTTCAGCAATGGTAAAACAGTCATGTACTTGAGCAAAATCAATATCCGCGGCTGTGCATTCTGCCTGATGATATGCTTTTTTCGATGCTATCGTCGCAGCTCTAAAAGTTGTTAAATCACGTCGCTCAACAATGGACAAGCTGTCTGTTGCCATGGTGGATGCAAGAAAATGAGGATCATGGCTGTGTTTTTGCTCTCTTGAAAGGATGACAGCTACGGCTCCATCAGAAATTGGACTGCAGTCAAACAGCCTCAGTGGTGAACATACCGTTGGTGAATCTTCTATCATTTCAAGATCAACATCTTTGTGATAAAAATGTGCCAGAGGGTTCAACCTGGCATTAGTATGATTTTTCAAGGCGATAAGAGCAAGATCGTGGCTCGTGGTTCCATACTCACGCATATGTTCCTGAGCCATCAGTGCATAATTTGCGGGAAAGATTAGCCCCACCTCCTGATCTATCAAAGCACAACCGGCGGTACCAAGCCTTTTGGCGACGGCAGGGCTGGATGATGTCGACATTTTCTCGGCTCCAATTACCAGCACCGGATCAAACTGCTCAAGGGCCATACGCGCTTGTAGGACCCCAACACCGCCAGATGCACAGGCAGACTCGATACGGGTAGCTGGAATATTAGTTTTCAAAAGGCTGGACAGCAGAGCACCAAGATGCAGCTGATCAACCAGTGAATCACCCACGAAATTCGTGATATAGGCAGCCTGTATGTCTTGTGGCTGCAACGAACTGTCCAGAAGGGCTTCACGGATGGCTAGTGCCATGAGTTCCGGCAGACTCTCCTGCAGTTTTCCAAATTTTGTACGGCCAATGCCGGTAATATAATCCACTCGTATTCTTCCTTTTGCTTATAGATCGCATGAGCTGTATTCTATCCATTTACGGTATCACATAAAACAACTTCTGATTACGTATAAAGAGCTCAGCTATTTTTATTCGTCTTTACCGGCTGGAGGTAAGTGCAAACTCCGATCCAGAGGGCTG
>DQTH01000297.1 GCA_015662865.1 Desulfocapsa sulfexigens | reverse complement strand
GCAGTTGCGGGAAGATGAAAAAAACAAAAATGACAATCAAAGCATAGTTGAAAAGCGGCTTTGGTCAGTTACTTTTCAACACCCTTTTAATGCTCTTTTTTTCCATATAATGCCCAGGCTTCCCTATACAGATCGTTCAGCCTGTTTTCCAGAATTACCCTATATTCCTCAATCTCTTCTGCCCTGATCTTTGGCGGGACATCAAGGGGTTCTCCATGGAAGAAATCAATACGGGAAAAAGGCATGGGCAATGCTGTTCCATCCCAGGAACCAAAGCGTTTATAACGGCTGCATGACCAGACCATGGGCAGGATGGGAACAGCGGCACGGGAAGCAAGAACAATACTCCCGGCCTGAACCACAAGAGGAGGCCCCTGGGAGCCGTCTGCAACAATTCCGGCATTGCGCCCCTCGCGCATATAACGGATAAGCGATTTAATCGCCTTGAACCCTCCCTTCTTTCTTGACCCTCGCACAGTTGCAAAATTTAATTTTTTTGCAAGCCTGTCGATGTACTCTCCGTCTTTGCTGGCACTCACCATGACGACGCCGGCATCTTTTCGTAAATAATAGAAAATAAAGAAAAAAGAATAATGCCAAAATGAGGCGATTATCGGAACATCACGAGCGCCAAGCTGGTCTCTGTACTTCTGATCATGTGTTTCGATGCGACATGTAGCGAACAAAATTGAGGATAGCCACACAACAAGAGATGGTACCACACGTAACGAGACCTTATACAGAAAATCATTTTTCATCCTATTTCAATCTCCAGCCTGCGAAGCGCCTTAATTTTGTCACGAAGAGCTGCTGCCTCTTCAAATGCCAGTTCTTGCGCTGCTGTCTGCATCTGTTTTTCCAGTTTTTTGATCTCTGCTTCAAGTTCTCTGATACTGTAATAGACAGGTAGATCTTCTGCTGCCATGAGCAGACCATTTTCCATGTCATCGGCAGCCTTATAGCCACTGGCCTGCAGATGCTTCTGAATAGTATCTTTCACACTGGAACGAATGGTTTGCGGTACAATATTGTGCTCCAGATTATAAGCTTTCTGAATTTCACGCCGCCTATCGGTTTCATAAATGGTTCGCTCCATGGAACCGGTCATGTCATCCGCGTAAAGAATGACCATTCCCTCAGAATTTCGTGCCGCCCTTCCACAGGTCTGAATAAGAGACCGCTCGGAACGCAGGAACCCCTCCTTATCCGCATCCAGCACTGCAACCAGTGATACCTCAGGAATATCCAGTCCTTCCCGTAAAAGATTAATACCCACCAGCACATTATAATCACCTTTGCGCAGATCCCGGATCAGTTCAATGCGTTCAAGAGTTTTAATATCAGAGTGCAGATATCGCACCTGAACGCCAAGTTTTTCATAATAATCGGTAAGATCTTCGGCCATCCGTTTGGTCAGTGTGGTGACAAGAACCGCCTCATGCCTATCAGTACGAAGCCTGATCTCTTCAAGCAGATCATCCACCTGGCTGGATGCCGGTCGCACCTCAATTTTAGGATCAAGCAAACCTGTGGGCCGGATAATTTGATCCACAAGCCGTCCCTCTGCCTGTTCTATTTCAAAGGAACCAGGTGTTGCAGAAACATATACTATCTGATTGATCCGTTTCTGAAATTCCTCAAACCGTAAGGGTCTGTTATCCAGTGCTGATGGAAGGCGAAATCCGTAATGCACCAGGGTTTCCTTGCGGGACCTGTCTCCGTTGTACATTCCGTTCAACTGTGGAACACCGATATGGGACTCATCAATAAAGAGAAGATAATCTTCTTCAAAATAATCGAGAAGGTTTGGAGGGGCAACGCCCGGTTCCTTGCCGGTAAGATGCCTTGAATAATTTTCAATTCCGTTGCAATAGCCAAGTTCCTGTATCATCTCCAGATCAAACATGGTCTTCTGTTCCAGACGCTGCAGTTCAACCAGACGATTCTCCTTCTGAAAATAGTTCAGCCTGTCTTTGAGCTCTATCTTAATGGTCTCCATGGCGGTCTGCAGACGATCCTTTGATGTCACAAAATGACTGCCCGGAAAAACAGTATATTCCTGTAATCGTTCAAGTACTGTTCCGCGAAGGGGGTCAATAACTGATATGGAATCAATGGTATCTCCAAAGAATTCCAGCCGGATGGCACGTTCTTCCTCATGCACTGGAAAAATATCGATCACATCTCCGCGAACACGAAACGTTCCACGATGAAATGACATATCATTGCGTTCATAGAGCATGAAAACCAGACGCCGCTGCACTTTCTCCGGTGGATAATCTTCATCCTGTTTTAGAAAAAGGTGCATATTTTTATATTCATCAGGAGAACCCAGTCCATAGATACAGGACACAGAGGCCACAATGAGCACATCTCTACGGGTGAGAAGAGAGCGGGTGGCAGAATGACGCATCTTGTCAATGGCATCATTTATGGAAGAATCTTTTTCTATGTAAGTGTCTGATTGCGGGATGTATGCTTCGGGCTGATAATAATCGTAATAGGAAACAAAATATTCAACAGCGTTATTTGGAAACAGCTCTTTGAATTCCGAGAACAGCTGAGCAGCCAGTGTTTTGTTGGGAGCAATAATGAGAGCAGGCCGCTGAACTTTTTCTATGACAGAGGCCATGGTAAAAGTCTTGCCGGAGCCGGTCACCCCCAGCAGGACCTGGCTTCGTGCGCCCGCTTCAATGCCGCGTGCAAGTGTGGAAATTGCTTCAGGCTGATCACCGGAAGCCGCAAAAGGCGCTATGAGTTCAAAGGGTTTATCCATTGCATTTTCACTTACACTATTTCACCAAAACTGGCAAATGAAGCTCATGATTATACCTTTGACTTCCAGCCTGACATTTTGGTACTATTCCGATATAATATGTCATTTTAAACCGTTAGCATAACATTTTCTTGGAGCACACAACTGTGGAAAAACTTTCCGTGATTATTGTCGATGACCATCCGGTTATTCGTCATGGAGTGTCATCTGTTCTCAGGCAACAGCCCGACATGAATATTGTCGGGCAGTTACACAGTGCTGAGGCTGCCCTGCCGGAAATAAAAAATCTCAAACCCGATGTAGCAATTCTCGATATTACCATGGCTGGAATCAGTGGAATTGATCTCATTCCATACATAAAAGAATCTTCAGAAGATACGGCAATTATCATTTATACAATGCATGAAATGCCTGACTATATCCATCGTGCTTTCAGTGCCGGGGCAAAAGGATATGTCTTAAAGGGCGATGAAATTAATGATCTCATAGCTGCCATCCGTGAAGTAAAAGAAGAACGCTTCTATTTTAGTCGTAATCTTCCCCATGCTCTTGTCCAGCAAATAATGAATGGCAATGGCACACAGGGTCCTCTGTCCGGTCTCACGGCGCGAGAATATGAAATAGCCAACCTCCTGGCACAAAACATGAACCCGAACAAAATAGGTGAGATACTTTTTATCAGTCCCAAAACCGTACGCGTTCATAGAACCAACATTATGCACAAACTAGGTTGCCAGAGGTCTAATGAACTGCTTTTCCGTCTTCGTGATTATTTTCCAAATATTCAGTAATGGAGGTTTTCACGAATCCATCACGGATTACCATCAACTCTCTCACAGGCAAGTTCTTTTGCCTCCTGGCTATGACAGGGCGGTGCAGCTTTGTCTATGACATGAAACGTCACAGTTTGAGATTGCAGCAGCTCACTTAATAATTCCCACTCCTCTTTATTACTCACAATTTTACCTTCACGGGTATGCCAACCGTTGTTTCCCCATCCTTTCAGCCAGTTACCGGCACCATCCCTGAGATAACCGGAACTGGTGTAGATATGAACATGCATTTTTCTTTTTAAGTTTTGAAGGGCCCGACAGGCGGATAGTATGTGAATTCGGTTAGCAGAAGAGTTCTCGACCATCTCCCCTGCCACTTTATAATGATTCTGGTATCTGAAAATTGCAGCCCAGGAACCAATTTTGAGTTTTTGTTTCCAGGTGATTCCAAGAAAGATATGAACAGCTGTCTCATCTCCAAGGGGCAATATTTTTCTTCCTCTTGCTGCGACTGCCAGTGTATCCGCGAGCTCATTATGAGGATTATCAGCATGGCCCTTCACCCAAAGCCATTGCACCTCATGCTGCTGCATCTCATGATCTAGCGATTCCCACAGATCACGGTTACTGACAGGTTTTCCTTCGCTTGTGAGCCACTTCTTTTTCCGCCAGATATCAATCCAGGAAGTAATGCCGTTCTGCAGATACCTGGAATCTGTGTACAGATGCACAGCACATGGAGAATGAAGGAATTTGAGAGCTTCGAGGGCTGCCTGAAGTTCCATTCGGTTATTAGTTGTCTCCTGAACCTTGCCGGAAAGTTCCTGTTTCCTGCCATTGACTGGCAAAATTACAACTCCCCAGCCTCCGGGACCCGGATTCGGGCTGCAAGAACCATCTGTATAGATTTTAACCAAAGGAAGAGACATGTTGAAAACGAATCCTCTAGGCGATATGAAAAATAAGCCCAAAAAAGTACTTCATGAAAAATCCACAAAAATTCACTGAACTTTCAAACAAAAATATGATTGTGAATGAAATTCAGTCAACTGCACACACTATAGACATAAGGTTTGGATAAAGCGAAAAAAATCATGAAAAACCATGAGGTGTCATCCTCCCGAGAATGGGGATGATGAATAAAAAAATAGCGCATACTTCACAAGTATCCGCCCGATTTTACGATTTGTTTTCTACGGGTAAAACTTTTTATGGAACGATTTCTTGAGGGTCTAAATGGAACTCAGCAGAAAACGTTTTTTTGTTAACTGACAGCCTTATGGAAACAGGATTCCCGCCTTCGCGGGAATGGCAAATAGCCCATCCCGTTTCACTCCCGCCTCCGCGGGAATCTGGAATGTTGGGGCTGAGTTTTATTAATAGCCACTCAAATTATTTTTTTTTCCCAACCACAAAAACAGCACAATGGGCTTTCCCGATAACTTTTTCAGTGACATGTCCCATGAGCAGTTTGCCAAGCCCTTTTCCATGGCCACCAACAAGAATTAAATCCACATTGTTCTCAGTGGCCTTATTAACAATTATTTCTGATGGCCTGCCAACTGCGGCCAATGGAAAACACTTGGCACCAAGCCCTTTGTCTTTAAATTTATCACATACGGATTCTGCGAGCTGTTTGGCATGATCCGGTCCATCATCCTTTTTAGCAACAGAAAGTACATAAACCTCTTCAAGAGTCGAGCATGTAACACTCATACTCATAGCCTCTTCTGTTGCCATCTCACTGAGTTCAGAACCATCATGGGCCACAAGAATTCTCTTTCCTGTAATGGAAAAGTCTTTGGGCACAATCAGAACCCGTGGAAAACCACGACCAATGACTTTAGAAGTCATGCTGCCAACCAGAAGTTTCAGTAATCTTTTCCTGCCATGCCGTCCCATGATAATCAGATCGGCATTGTTTTGATAAGCCAGATCAACAATTGTTTTATCAGGCTGATATGATTCCTCAATAATGACCTTACATTCAATATCATTATCGGCTGCCATTTTCTTTATATTTTCAATATACTCTTTTGTCCTGCCACGCGTGGATGTTGACACAGCATGGGCTGAGGTGGCACTTTCATTGTCAATATTTATCACATTAAGAACCACGATTCTTGCGCCACATGCCTGGCTGAAAAAAAATAGCTTCCTGCACTGCTCCATCACTGTATTCAGAACCATCAGTGGCAAGAGCGATGACCTCCACTTCACCAAACAGATGTGTTTTATTATCAGTCATAGTGTCCCCTTTTCAAATTTACAGAAACAGTCTCCACTTACAGTACGTTTCAATCTTTCCCTACTTTTCTTGATACTACAAAAAGTTCACGGATGCCAGATAAATATCGGTTATAACAAACAGATTCATAGAAAAAGAGAATGTATTTTACATGTTTTCCCATTATATTATCGTTCAGAACAATAAGGTGATATATTTCAGGAAAATCCCATATAATAGTGCTTTGGGAATAGCAGGACTTTATCTCTAATGGCTGATGATTGGTGCAAGAAATAATGCCCAAGGGAAGGCATCTTGCCCTGATGGCTGATTTACCAGTTTTGGCACATATGATCGAAAAACAAGTGAGAGCTCATAGCTTCCAGGGTCTCCACTCACTTTAACAAAATCGTACTGATTAACAGCTGCAAGTGGCGTTGCCATGGGTAGAGTGGTTGTCATCTCCCAGTTAATCAGAGCCAGTTCATCAAAAGAAACCGTCGACTCACCAGATTGTGGAGGACTCTGCCGCAAATACAGGCGGACGGCACGGGCATTGTTTGCGAGGTCATCCGGGTAATCAGGATCGTCAGGCGGCATATTGAGAACCAACTCTTTTGCCAGCCAGTCATGGCTCCCCTCGGTCAAAGGGAAGTATTCCTCACCAAAGGTGTTCTCCCCAAAACTTGCATGATAGACGACTTTAAGGGTAGTTACTCCTGCATTGTCGCCTTTAAGATATCCAAAAAAGGAAAGATCTTTTAAGGGAGTATGCAACACATCTCCGGTTACACGGATTCTGTTACGAAAGGGAATTATCGAATCCTGCAGGTTGTCTGCTGAACGGGCACTGCTCAGGCCCGCAACACCTTTCATCGTATTTGCAACGCTGACAAAACTTGATGCACCGGTTATATCCCAGCGCGGAGCATCAAATTCTTCGTCATCAACTGCATGATTTTCAAAATCACCATATATCAGGATGTCGCGCCCAAGTTTTGCCGAAATAGCGTTGTTGTTTGAATCAATAGTATATAGCGATTCCTCTGCGTTCTTTAGTTGCCGTAAATCAAGCACCACTGCTCCCGAAGATGGAATTGTAACAGGCAGAACGAGTTGCCGTTCATTCACTGAAACATTCTGTTCATTCCGTTCAACAAAAATCTGGCCGAGATATGGAAAAACTTCCAGCCCATAACCTGTGGAAACCTCACCAATCCGACGAAGGAAATGAAGAGCCTGATCACCAGCCAGTGGTCGTGGCCGATAATCTTTGATGGTCACAGGCAAGAGCCGTATACTTTCAACATCCTTTCCGCGCATATCAACCTGTGCCAGAAGGCCAAGCATGGTATCCAGTCGATCCTGATCAAATGCCAGGTTACCGAGACAATGCACTGTAATGGTGTCATTGACAATACCGATCCCCTGGGCCACATGGGGATGGTGAGCAATGATAAGCGCGGCATTGGCGTCTGCTGCCAGCTGAAAACGTCCCTGAATATAACTTGATGGAGAATATGTGTACTCTTTTCCACTGTGCAGCTGAACAATGGGCAGGTAACCGGCGTCGATCTCTGCCTGCAGCGCTGCCTGGACTTCTATATCGCTTGTTAAATTCGCGGCTCCCCCTTTTGTTGCATCTGCCACATAGTTTATGGGATGTTGCGCTCCGGTAACCGATGTCATGGACAAAAAAGAATAGTTTGAATCACCATGCTGCATTCGGTGGGCTGAAAATGCATCAGCACTATTCATCCCTGCTCCACTGTGAGGCATTCCAAGGTTGCTGATATGAGTCAATGTATCGGCCATTCCGGCTTCAAGATAATCATATACATGATTATTCCCAAGTGATACATAATTAACACCAAGCCACGTCAGTGCAGGTAGAGAATCTACCAGAGAAAAATATTTATAATCTTTGGTGGGATGAGGAGTAGAAGGGTCATCTGTAACCGGACTTTCAAAGTTGAGAATAGTGTAGTCACCATTTTGGTAAAAGGGTCTGATGTATTGCACGACACTATTGGCACCCTGTTCCGGGTCAGATGCCTGAATAAGGGCATCCGGATCATCAGCTGGAATTTCATCCGCAGGCGTTATCTCTGACGGATCAAGGAAACGGCGTGCAAACGATGTGTCACCTCCAAAGAGAAACCGGATGTTGTTCGCATCATCGGCGATAAGGAAAAATGACGGTATAATAACTTCTGTCTGTGTCTGTGAAACACGAAGTGCTATGGGAATTATTTCCTTTTTGTAGCCAACACAGTTCACTTCAAGAAAACTATTATTGCGCAGTAAACCAGTGAAAGAAAACTGGCCACTTGAATCCGTAGTTGTTGTCTCTCCCTCCAGGGATACAGTGGCGTCTGAAAGAGCAAGCCCATCGGGCCGGAGAATCTTTCCCCTGACATTGATAGTAGTCGCGGTATAAACACTCCGGGCATCTAATTCATATTGAGGAACCGCTGCCAATGATAATCCGGCAGACATAAGAAAAGAAAAGAAAAGAACAATACACCACCCAACAGATAATAAGCAGGGCGAAATATCTTTGTAAAAACAATAAACTTCATAACTTTCCTATGATTTAATAATAAAAAAATAGCTTGATTGGAGAAATCAGGCTGGGTACAAAAGATTAATGAATGATTCATTCCAGCAACATCAAGAACCGGAAGAAGTTTTCCTTCCCCTCAGTAGTAGACAGTATGCTCAATTTTATTGTCTTGAGATGAAAGATTTTGTTCAGGATATCAAATTTTATCAAAGTCATTGTGAAAATAATAGCCGAATTCTTGAACTTGGTTGTGGAACAGGAAGAATCAGTCAGGCCCTTTCAGCGTTCGGCCACTCTGTAGTCGGGCTTGACATATCATTTCCCATGCTTCAACAGAGGAGCAAAAAAAGTTCTGATTCGCCCTCATATCTCTGCATGGACATGACAGAAATGGCTTTTACCATCCAGTTTGACAATATCCTCATCCCTTACAATACTCTGAATCTTTTAAGAAAAAATTCCACAATCAATCGCTGCCTGCAGCAGGTAAAAAGATATCTGAAACAGAGAGGAAGTCTTCTTCTCCAGCTCCACATTCCTGACAGACAGCTTGTGGAATTAAATGGAGGAAAATTGTTTCAATTCCAGACCTTTTCCCTGCCTGAAAATACCAGTGGTAAACTGATCAAAGAGACTCTGCGCAGTTATCATTCCCGGAAACAGGAAATCCGCCTGGAGGAGCGTTATCGTGTCAGGCCTGATAACGACCCAGGTGCTAAAAAAGACCTGAGCCACATTCTTCACCTGGCAGCTTTTTCTGTCAATAACTGGGTTGAATTATTAGAGAATAACGGTTTCCACAAGCTCACCCTCTTTGGTGATTATGATTCACGTTCCTTCACAGCAGGACATGATTCCCTACTGCTGATCAAAGCCAAAATTTCCTGAATATTTTAAGCAACAAAACAAAAAAAAAGTCTTACTTTTGATCTATGTCAAGGTTAATGGTGAGTCAGCAAGGTACATTCCCCCCGTAACATGCAGAAATTAACAGGATGAATTTGACATTCATTTACTTCTGCCACATACTTATAGATGTATTTTAAATAAACAAATATACAGGAGGCTTACCCATGTATTGTAATCAGTGCGAACAAACCGCTAAAGGCGTTGCCTGCACCACCATTGGTGTTTGCGGAAAAACTGAAACTGTTGCCGGACTTGAAGATCTGCTGACCCACGCTGTCCAGGGGCTTTGTATTGTTGCCGAAGCTGGCCGCAAAGTAAATGTAATTGATAATGCAATTGATATCTTTGTCTGTGAAGCAATCTTTGCCTGCCTCACAAATGTTGATTTTGATCCTGCCCGTTTCGAAGATTTTATTTACCAGACAGTCAAACTTCGTGATGAGTTAAAAGCGAAAGTTGAGGCTGCAGGCGGTACCATCGAATCCACAGCTGCTGCTCTCACCTTCACTCCCGCAGACACTCGGGAAGGCCTTGAAGAACAGGGTGCTGCCCTGGACTTCATCACTACCCTTGATGACAACGAGGATCTGAGATCTCTCAAGCAGATCATCATGTATGGACTGCGCGGACTTGCTGCATACGCTGAACACGCTGCTATTCTTGGTCAGGAAGACAATGAAGTATATGCTTTTGTTCATCATGCAATGGCTGCTCTTACCACTGAAATGGGTCTTGAAGATCTCGTTGCACTGGCCTTGAAAACCGGTGAAGTGAATATTCGGGCAATGGAACTTCTTGATGCTGGTAATACCGGAACATACGGCCATCCTGTTCCAACAACTGTTCCCCTTGGACACAGACCCAATAAATGTATACTCATCACAGGACATGACCTGAAAGATCTTGGCATGCTGCTTGAACAGACCCAGGGCAAGGGCATCGACATTTACACTCATGGAGAGATGCTTCCATGTCATGGTTATCCTGAGCTCAAGAAATATGATCATTTTTACGGACATTTTGGTACTGCATGGCAGAACCAGCAGAAAGAAATGCCCAACTTTCCGGGCGCAATTCTTTTTACTACCAACTGTATCCAGAAACCAAAAGATTCCTACAAAGACAACGTCTTCACCACCGGTCTTGTTGGCTGGCCAGATGTAAAACACATTGGTGCTGACAAAGATTTTACTCCTGTTATTGAAAAAGCCTTATCCATGCCCGGCTTTACCGATGAAGTAGACAACGATACTGTTATGGTTGGATTTGCACGTAACACTGTGCTTGGTGTTGCTGATAAAGTAATCGAAGGTGTGAAATCCAAAGCTATCCGCCACTTCTTCCTTGTTGGTGGATGTGACGGTGCAAAACCAGGTCGTAACTACTTCACTGATATGGCGGAAGAGATTCCATCAGATTGTATGATTCTCACTCTTGCCTGTGGCAAGTTCCGTTTCTTTGATAAAAAACTTGGAGACATTGGCGGAATTCCCCGTCTCCTTGATGTTGGACAGTGTAACGATGCCTACTCCGCAATACAGATTGCAGTGGCACTGGCTGAAGCGTTCGAGTGTGGTGTGAATGATCTCCCACTCTCCTTTATTCTCTCTTGGTACGAGCAGAAAGCTGTTGTTATTCTTCTGTCTCTGTTCAGCCTGGGAATCAAGGATATCCGTCTTGGACCCTCCCTTCCAGCATTCGTAACTCCTAATGTTTTGAATGTCCTGGTTGAGAATTTCAACGTCATGCCGATTGGTGAAACCGCGGCTGACGATCTGAAAGCCATTCTCGGATAATTTTTAAGGTACCACCTCTTCAGGAATTCATTTTATTGTGATGTTCCTGAAGAGTAGCTTTATGTTTTCCTCCTCCTGGCAGGGTACGTTGAGAGCTCCTCGTACCCTGCTTTTTTTATTTTTTTTACTCACTGTTATGAAAAGTGACCACATCAAAAAAACTTTCAGTGTTGTTCGCGGGCTTAATATGGGGCTATTCTCCCCTAAGGATTTCCAGTCCATACTTAACGTAATAAACAGATATAACGTACCGGCAACGAAAATAACCTCTGCCCAGCGTCTGGCTCTCCTTGGCATGGAAGAAAGGGAAATGGCCGAATTGCAGCAGGAATTAAAAAGCCATGTTAGCAACAGGCCAGAAAACGGCGTCCATTATGTTCAGGCTTGCCCTGGAATCAAATGGTGCAAATACGGTGTTGCTGACTCCATGGAACTTGGTAGAAAACTAGAAAAAATGTCATTTGACCAGCCGTTGAAAGGCAAGGTCAAAGTGAGCGTTGCCGGCTGTCGAATGTGCTGCACAGAACCTTATGTTCGAGATGTGGGCATCATTGCCTCAAAAAAAGGATGGTCCCTGGTCTTTGGTGGAAACGGTGGTGGTAATCCACGTATTGCAGACCTTGTAGCCAGGAATCTCAGCACTGAAGAAGCCCTTGCTCTGGCAAAAAAATGTATTAACGTGTATCAGGAGAAAGCAAGGCCAACAATGCGCACTGCCCGTTTTATGGAAGGCCTGGGGATAGAAGCCCTGAAAGAAAGAATTCGTAAAAAGGAGTAATTTCTAATGCAATGCCCCGGACAGGATAATCGATACTGGGACGGTGAAGCAGTCTTTGAAGTCCCCTGCCCTCACTGCGGCAACGAACTTGAATTTTTTAAAGATGACAGCCAGCGAAGTTGTAAAAAATGTGGCAATCGAGTCTTAAATCCCCGTATTGATTTTGGCTGTGCCGCATATTGTTCACATGCAGAACAGTGTCTGGGTTCAATGCCTCCCGAGCTGCTTGCGGAACAAAAAAACCTCTTCAAAGACAAACTGTCCATTGCAGTCCGGAAACAACTGGTCGGCCGTGATGACCTGTACAAAAAAGCAAGCATACGAACAGAAATTGCCGAAACACTCTGTAAAAAGGAACAGCGTGGCGATATGGCAGTTGTTCTTGCTGCCACCCTGCTCATTGATACCGAGAATCCTGAAAGTTTGCTTGAACAGTTAAAAACAGATGCTGAAATGATTGAAGCTGTCAGCATACTTCTTGAGCATCAGGTGCCAGGCTCTGAATTACAACAGGCCTCTGAAGATATTTTTCACGATGCCTGCCTGCTTGCAGACATTCAATCCGGTACTTCTGTGGAACAATCTCCTTCATTTAAAACATCCGGCGCTGAAAAAATTTTCAAAGAACTTTAGCTGAATGGATCGCCAACCCGGCAGGTAACAATCAAAGCCACCATGCAGCTGACTTTTCCGCGGCAGTGCCTTAGCATTTCCATGGGAAAAAGATATTTATTCATGCCGCAAAATATTCACTATACTTCATATCTTCTCTGACTATATGATCGATCAGCCATGATTTTAAGAAAAGATAATATTCCGACTGAATACCGTCATCACTGTTTTTAATTCTTTCCTGAAATTCAGTAACCTGCTGTACCAGTGCAATATGTTTTTCTTTATGCTCATCCAGCATTGGAAATTGAACCTTTTCCAGAGTAGCCTCTTCTTCGGAAAAATGGTGTCTGGTGTCACTAGTGTCCGGTTAAACAAAACTTAATATTGCATAACCTATTGTTTTGTAAGAGTTAAACAACAAAAATGATTATAATCGACTT
>DQTH01000181.1 GCA_015662865.1 Desulfocapsa sulfexigens | reverse complement strand
TGAAGATACTCAAATCTTGACCCATTCGATAACGAGTGACCACAATATGTGGTATGTGCTGGAGTTATATGCATACCCCAGTTATTATATTACAGGTAGCTCACCTGTAGAAATTCCTGCTGCCATAGACTCTTTTTTTAATGGCCCTCAGGCTCCAAAAGAAATGAGCCATAAATACTACAGGGATCAACACGGCCTCGACAAAGAGTTACCAGAAAATGAGTAATCACAACCCCATCATAAGGGGCATTGCTTTTTGACCACTATTTTTTTTCCAACGGAAGCTGCATAAAGAATTGTTTCTTCCTGCGAATCCAGGCCTAGTAACTCATTCACCTCATCATCATAAAAAGCTGCCACAGGACCCCCCCCACAGCCGGTGGCCTCTGCCGCCACAAGAAGATTCTGGCAAATATGACCGGCATCAAGAAAAATATAACGCATGCCACGGTTACCATATTTACTCATGCAGCGTCTGATTACAGCTGACCAGAGAAATACCACTGCAGAATTTGCCATGAACTTCTGGTTGAGACAGGCAGTGGCAACCGCCTCTGCACTTTCCCTGTCACTCAATCTGTTCAAAGAAAAGCTTTCCACATCAAAATGATAGAGTCCTGGTTCAAGATCTGCAATATGATTTACGCTAATATAGGTTTCAACAGGGTAGAGTGCTCCTCCTGAAGGGGCTGTTCTAAAGGAGTACTTGCCGGATTTGGCCGTAATCCCCTGACTTGCCCAGAGCATGAAAGCAAGTTCTTCAAGTTTAACCGGTTCCTCGTCGTACTTACGTAAAGAACGTCTGTTTTGAAGCAGTGGAGTAATACGTGCCTCTGTCAGCTGCCAGGTTCTTGGTAACTCTATTTTTTCTGCATCAGGATAGTGCTTGAATGTTTCAACCTGAGCAATGGCAGGGCGTTTGACTTTTTTTATTGTTTCCCTGTCATAAACAGTCTCACGCAAATATTGATAACCTGTGCACTCTTCAAGTTCAGGCATCGTTTACCTCTTTTTGTTTCTGTTTTTGTTTTGCCAGTTGCCCGCATGCAGCGGAAATATCTTCACCGCGACTTGTGCGAATAAACACGGAATAACCGGCATCGCGAATGATTTTCTGAAAAGCATATACCCTATTTCTTGAAGGGCTCTTAAACGGCAAACCAGGAGATTCATTGTAAGGTAATAAATTAACTTTACAAGGGATGTCTCTTAAAATACGCGCAAGTTCATGAGCCTCTTTGTCTGAATCATTAATACCTTTCAAAAGGATATATTCAAACATAATTCGTTTGCGTTTCGGCATTGGAAAATCACGGCAGGCCTGGAGTAATTCTTCAAGTGAAAAACGATTATTAACAGGCATAAGAGCATCACGTGTTTTATCATCAACTGCATGTAATGAAATCGCGAGATTAACATCAGTCTTCCTGCCAAGTTCAGTCATTTTGTTGGCAATGCCACAGGTTGAAACTGTGATGCGCCGGTTGGTCATGTCCAGCCCACGCTGTTCAGTGAGAATGGATATAGCTTTGATAAGATTTTCAAGATTATTTAAGGGTTCGCCCATTCCCATAAAAACCAGATTTGTAACACGGTCAGGCCCTATGAGTTTTGATTTGGGTTCATTGCGAAGAAAACCCCCGACAGCACACACCTGATTAACTATTTCAGAAGGAGTGAGATTTCTTGTGAATCCCATGGTGGCTGTCAGGCAGAACGAACAATTCATGGCACAACCAACTTGTGACGAAACACATAATGTATTCCGGTCAGGCTCTGGAATGAGCACCGATTCTATAACCTTGCCATCTTCAAGGGTAAAGCCGAATTTTACACAGCCATCACTTGATCGTTGAATCAATGGATCTTCAAAACGGTAAATCCTGGCGTGTTCGGCAAGTTTACTCCGAAACTCTTTTGCCAGATCTGTCATCTGGGAAAATTCCGTAATACCCGGACGATAGAGCCAGGCCATAATTTGTCTTCCGCGAAAAGCGGGTTGCCCAAGGGATTCCACATAGTGAACCAATTCTTCCTGGGTAAGATTTCTAAGGTCTGTTTTTGTTCTCATTTTCAGAGTGCCCGGAATTGTTCCGGAACTAATTCCTGGTTGCCAAGAAGTGCCTGCTCAATAGTTTCAAGCATTGCAGCACGATCACGCGTGAGCCTGCCACTTAAAGGAAGATAATTGGAGGCATGGTTAGCCATGAACTGGACAGGATTGCAATCGATTGTTTTCACCAGTTCCCGAAGTTCCAGAAGCATTCCATGGGAGTCTGGCAACTGAAATTCGCCAGCCTCCCAGCTTTTGCCAAGAGACGTATTAGCCAGTGGCATAAGGCAAAGGGCAGCGATCTGTTTTGGCTGCATTTTACTCAATACCAAGCCTGATTCCCTTGCATGTTGAAGGCTCCTTTTGCTTCCGCCAAGTCCCAGGAGCACAGTAACTGAAAGAAATATTCCCGCTTTTTTCACTCGCTGTGCTGCTGCAATCATCGACTCACTGCTTTCGCCTTTATTTATAGCAGCAAGAACCTTATTGTCTCCGCTTTCAAGACCCATATAGATTCTATGCAACCCCTGATTTTTCAGCTCGACAAGCTCTTCAATACTTTTGGAACGAATTGCTTTTGCATTGCCATATGTGGCAACTCGGCGTACCTGAGGTAAGAACTTCTTGATCTGAGTGAAAAGTTTCAACAGACGTTTCTGTGATAAAATAAGCGCATCACCATCTGCCAGAAATACTCGCTTTTGCTGCATGCAATAGCTGGCTGCAAAAGCAAGATTTTCTAAAACTTCCTCTTCACTTCGAATACGAAAGGTTTTGTTTTTATATGCGCCGCAAAAAGTGCATCGATTATGAGAACAACCTACAGTTGCCTGAATTATTATGGAATTTGCCTCACTTGGAGGACGAATAATATCACCGTCATAGTTCATGGCAAAACAGTAAATCAACCCTTGTTACTGGCTTCAAATTCTTTCATAAATGCCACAAGCTTCTCCACGCCTTTTTTTGGGAAGGCATTGTAAATGGAGGCGCGGCAACCGCCGATTGAACGATGCCCTTTAAGGCCATTCAATCCAATCTTTGCTGCTTCAGCAATAAATTTTATTTCAAGATCAGCATTGGGAAGATTGAAAGAAATATTCATCAGGGAACGAGATGCTTTCTCGGCATGACCACGATAATAATCTGTAGAATCGATGCAGTCATAGAGAAGATTCGCTTTCTCTATATTTCTTTTTTCCATTGCAGAAACACCACCCTGTTTCTTGAGCCATTTCAAAACTTCACCTACAGCATAAATGGCAAAGCACGGTGGGGTGTTGAACATTGATCCTTTGTCAGCATGGGTTTTATAGGTCAGCATGGTGGGAGTGTTCTCTGGAGTTTTCTCCAGCAGATCTTCTCTTATGATGACTACAGTAACCCCTGCAGGCCCCATGTTCTTCTGGGCACCGGCAAAAATAAGCCCAAATTTTGAAACATCTATCTTTCTGGACAGAATATCGGAGGACATATCAGAGATCAAATCTTTATCTGTTTCAGGAAACTCGGGAAACTGTGTTCCGTAAATTGTATTATTTGAAACAAAGTAGAGGTATTCAGAATCCGCATTCACAGAATATTCATCCTGGGTCGGTACCCTGTTAAAGGTCTGTTCTTCACTTGAAAAAGGAACATCTATATCACCAAAAAGCTTTGCTTCTTTGATAGCCTTTTTTGACCAGGTTCCGGTGTTGAGATAGGTAGCCTTTTTGCCACTCCCGAGAAGATTCATGGGAATCATGAAAAACTGGCTTGAAGCACCGCCCTGAAGAAAAAGTACCTTGTAATTGTCAGGTATTTCCATAAGTTCACGCAACAGATTTTCTGTATTATCTGCAACCGCCATGAATTCTTTGGAACGGTGACTGAGTTCAATGAGCCCCATTCCTGTTTCCTGGAAATTAACAATATCTCTGGATGCCTGTTGCAATACGTCAACCGGCAGGGTAGCCGGGCCTGGACTGAAATTATAAACGCGATCTACCATTTTTTATTTCTCCTTCTAAAAAAAATAATACCTGAATGAATTAAAATCTGTTAAGAAAGAATATTGTTAAATTCCTATATAGTCGGAATTCACTACGAAAAAAACCAAAATTATTGATTGGCAAAACATGACTGTCTAAATAAATGGCCTGTTTCATGCTTAAATGAAGGTCATTTCCGGAGGACTGTATTTGTAGAAGACCGGAGTGGCCTGCTTCCATGTTTCGATGTGGCTGACAAATATTCCCCAGCCATGCTGATTAGTGTTGGTGTTACCACATTCAAGGCTCTTCGTCACCAGTAGATTTTATGAAAGTAGATCAAAAAAATTTATTTCTCCAAGTGTTACTCAACAGTTTCCTGCTCATTAGCTTCGCCTTAAGTGGAGTTGTTTCATATTCTTCAGGCAGCCATATAGACCGCACTATCAATACTGAAAGTTTCTTCAAAATTTCTCTCAGTGGATCTATCCTGATTATTCTTGTTTTTGCATTGGCCAACTTTTTGTTTATCAAATTTTACAAACAGTTGCGTGATGAAAGCCATATCGATTTTTTAACAGGTTTCATATCACGCTATGCATTTATTAATGTGCTCAAGAAAGTCCTGCTGCAAAGCAATCGAACCTTGGAACCATTATCTGTGATACTGACAGATATAGATCATTTCAAAATTCTTAATGAAAAATATGGTTACCAGGCAGGGGATGAACTGCTCAAAATACTCAGCAAAGCAATCCGATTAACCATTGGAGATTCTGATTTGATCTGCCGCTGGGACAGCAACCAGATTCTCATAGTGTTAAAAAACTGTACCACAAGAAATGCATGCAGAATTGCAAAAAAGATAATGAAAAAAACAGGCGGACCGCACTTGCTTTCAAGTGGGGAAAGTATCAGGTTTACCACCAGTAATGGAGTCGCACAGATGATCTCTACAGATGATACGTTAGCCCTTGTAACCAGAGCTGAAACCGGACTTCATACTGCCCGCGATAACGGAAGGAATACATGCGCAGTTGGGTACGAATGGATTCTTATCGACTACATCTGCAACCCTATCTTACCGCCTGCTTAAGGCTTCATACAGTACTATACCGGCAGTCATGGCAAGATTTAAGCTTCTGATATTAGGATTGGCCATGGGCAAGGTGAAACAGCGATCAGCGTACAGCGTTAATATTTCTTCTGGCAATCCCTTTGTTTCTTTTCCAAAAATCAGGTAATCACCAGGTTGATACTGTGCATCCACATATGATCTGCTGGTTTTGGTGGTGAGAAAATATAATTTAGTCTCTTCCTGGGCTTCAAGAAATGCATCCAGAGAATCCCAGTAACGAATGTCAACAAACTTCCAGTAATCAAGACCTGCCCGCTTAAGATGTTTATCATCTGTTGAAAATCCTAAGGGGCGAACCAGGTGCAGTACAGTGTTGGTCGCTCCGCATAATCTGGCAATAGATCCCGTGTTTGGAGGAATTTCAGGTTCCACCAGGACAATATTAAATGAATCTTTATTGGTCATTGCCGAGTTCTCCAGGCTTGCAGATTGTTGCGTTTTGCGACTTATGATAAATTCGTAAAAAGTTAAAATCTAAGCTGGAGTTTTTATGAATCCATCATTTATTCTCGCGATCTTTTTTAGCATGACAGTTGATCTGTTGCAACGGGAATTCCAATATAGAAAAAAGAGAGGAAGCTTTTCATCTTTCCAGGAAAAGACACAATTATGAGAAAAATTGCTTTTGGATATTCAACACGCTGCAATATAAAATGTGAACATTGTGTAGCTGCGGATGAAAAATTTAAAAACAAAAGATATCAGCTTGATCAGGCAAAAGAGATAATTGAGAAAATGGCCGGAGCCCAGGTCAGTGGTATCAGCTTTACAGCTGGTGAACCTCTCATCTATCTGGATGACATTTCTGAACTGGTTGCACTGTGTCACAATTACAATATCTACACACGTGTTGTCAGTAACAGTTTTTGGGCAAAAACACCTGCCCGGGCAGATGCCTGCGTTAGCCGACTCAAGGAAAAAGGCCTTTCGCAAATGCGTTTAAGCTGCAGTAGATGGCACCAGAAAAACATACCAAGGGCCAATATTGTAAACGCTGCCAGAAGCTGTATAAACAATGGACTCGACTATTTTGTGTCATTTGTAACTGATTTTTCAGATAAAGATGATGATTTGGAACTTTATCTTCGAAATCACAAGCTCAGATTTTTTCCTGAGCCGGTAATCTATTCAGGAAGAGCGGGATCTTTTGCCCAAACTCCCTTGCGCACTGATTACCAGGCAAACTGTTGTCCAATGAATCCTTATCTTGCACCAGACTACAATATGTACGCATGTTGTGATGCGGGAAGCCATTTCACAAAGACAAACTTTTTTTATCTTGGAAGTTTAAAAGAGCATAGTATTGAGACACTTTTCGGGAAGAGTGAAAAAAATGGCCTGTATGGGCACATCAGAAATCTTGGCATAACGGCAATCGCCTCATTTTGCGGCTTTAAGGCAAAAGAAATAATTCAATATCGGAAATGCGAACTGTGTGAAAAATTATTCAACGACAAAGAGATTCTTAAGAACCTTTTAAAAGAAGCCGAGTCTGGTTTGAATTCCTGTTATAGATAGATATTCCTGATCACCTACACAGATAAGAAGAAAATGTTGCATTTTTGCTTGCAGGTACTAAATTGTATGCTTTCAGTACTTTTCAAGCTGATAATGAAATAAATATTAAACGGCAGGCTTGTTACAGAGTCTGCCGTTATTTTTATATGAGCAGGTTGTAGCATATGGGAGTTGTAAGCAGATGGCATTAATTGTACAAAAATTTGGAGGCACCTCTGTCGGCGATCCGGAAAAAATAAAAAATGTTGCCAGGCGAGTGCTCAAGAAACAGAAGGAAGGCTGTCAAATGGTTGTTGTTCTTTCTGCCATGTCTGGTGAAACAAACCGTCTCACTGACTTTGCCCTTCAGATGCAGGATATCCCTGACACCAGAGAAATGGATGTGCTGCTGTCTTCCGGTGAACAGGTCACAATTTCTTTATTTGCAATGGCAGTTAAAGCCTTTGGCGATGATTGCATCTCTTTTCTTGGCGATCAGGTAAAGATCATTACCGACAGTTCACACACAAAGGCTCGTATCGAATCCATCGATACTGAACGTATTATTGAAAATCTGGAAGCTGGTAAAATTGTGGTTGTTGCAGGATTTCAGGGGGTCGATGAACAGGGTAATATCACGACACTGGGCAGGGGAGGTTCTGACACAACAGCTGTTGCCCTGGCTGCAGCACTCAAGGCTGATGCCTGTGAAATTTTCACTGACGTTGAAGGGGTTTACACCACTGATCCAAACATCTGCGACAAGGCAAAAAAGATCGACAGGATCTCGTACGATGAGATGCTTGAACTTGCAAGCCTTGGAGCCAAGGTGCTCGATATCAGATCCGTAACATTTGCAAAACAGTATAACGTCCCAATTCATGTTCGTTCCACTTTCACAGACACAGAAGGAACATGGATTGTTGAGGAGGATAAAGAGATGGAAGGAAGAATCGTTTCAGGCGTGACATACAATAAAAATGAAGCCCGCATCACTATTTCTGGCGTTCCTGATCAACCTGGAATTGCAGCAAAGATTTTTACTCCCATATCTGATGCTGATATTATTGTTGATATGATTATTCAAAATCAGGATACCGGTAATGGTCTGACCGATATGACTTTTACCGTACTTCGTTCTGATTTCCAGCGAACAAAACAACTGCTTGAAACTATTGTTAAAAAAACCGGAGCAACTGGAGGGATCCACGGTTCTGATACCATAACCAAAATTTCCATTGTTGGTGTTGGTATGCGAAACCATTCCGGTATTGCGTCCACCATGTTCAGTGTGCTTTCGAGAGAAGGTATTAATATCTCCATGATTTCAACTTCTGAAATTAAAGTTTCCTGCATCATTGAAGAAAAATACACGGAGCTTGCAGTTCGTACGCTTCATGATGCCTTTGAACTGGATAAAGATACTGTACCAGAAGAAGAAACTCTTACATAAATGGTGCGACACATGACTCAAACCGTACAAATATACGATACCACGCTCAGGGATGGAACCCAGGCAGAAAACTTTAATCTTTCTGTTACGGATAAAATCCGAATCAGTCATAAATTTGATGAGCTTGGTATTGATTTTATAGAAGGTGGCTGGCCAGGTTCCAATCCACTGGCCGTAGACTTTTTTAAAGCCATGCAAAAAGAAAAGTTGAATCATTCAAAACTCTCAGCATTTGGATCAACACGACTTTTCAGTAATTCTTGTGAAAACGATAAAAACCTTCAGGCTTTAATTGAAGCCAGGACCCCTGTTATTACAATTTTTGGGAAATCCTGGGATATTCACGTGCACGATGCTCTTCGCATTGAGCTGGAAGATAATCTGCTCATCATTGAAGAGTCTCTGGCATATCTCAAACCACATGTTGAAAATCTATTCTATGATGCCGAGCATTTTTTTGACGGATTCAAGAAAAATGCAGAATATGCACTTGCCTCTTTAGGACGTGCCATTAAAGGTGGTGCCGAATGTCTGGTCCTATGCGATACCAACGGTGGTATGCTGCCCCATGAGGTTCAACCAATAATTGAGCGTGTACAACAGTTTATCGCTGAACAGGAATCCGATGTGACCCTTGGAATTCATTCACACAACGATTCTGAAACAGCTGTTGCGAATTCACTGCTTGCTTTAAGCCTGGGAGTAAAACAGGTGCAGGGCACCATGAATGGATATGGAGAGCGTTGCGGTAATGCCAACCTTGCCTCAATTATACCTGCTCTTGGCATAAAAATGAAATACGAGTGTCAGGCTGTATCCAATATCGATCAGTTATACGAAACAGCCATGCTGGTTGATGAGCTGGCAAACCTCCCTCACAATAAATATCAAGCATATGTTGGACGCTCAGCATTTGCCCACAAGGGTGGAATTCATGTTTCTGCAGTAAAGCGCAACCCTCTGACCTATGAGCATATTGAGCCAGAAAAAGTGGGTAATATTCGGAGAATTCTTATTTCCGATCAGGCCGGCAAATCAAATGTGCTGCATAAGGCTAAAAAATTTGGCATTGAGATCGACTCCGACAGTCCGATTGCTGCTTCAATTGTCGCAGAACTCAAGGATCTTGAGAACCAGGGTTTTCAGTATGAAGGTGCTGAAGCATCCTTTGAGCTTCTTATGCGCCGGGCCATTGGTGCCAAACCGCATTACTTCACTTTAAAAGGGTTCAGGGCGATTAATTCAAAACGAAACATGGACGAACCGCCGGAAACTGAGGCAACAATCAGGCTTGAAGTAGGTGGCAGCGAAGTGCATACGGTTTCTCTTGGAGATGGTCCTGTAAATGCAATTGACAGGGCAATGCGTAAAGCTTTGACCCATTTTTACCCGGCTCTGGAAGAAGTCGAGTTGATTGATTACAAGGTACGGGTGCTTTCAGGGCAGCAGGGTACTGGAGCAAAGGTAAGAGTACTTATTGAATCAAAGGATAAGCATGAGCAATGGGGAACCGTAGGCGTTTCTCTTAACATCATTGAAGCATCCTGGCAGGCACTGGTGGATTCGATTAACTACAAACTCATGCGCGATGAACAGCGTAACGCAAGTAAAAATTAATCCAGTCAATTCACAGCAAAAGAGGACAGGGAATGGGGTTGCTCTTTTCTTCTGTGTCCTCTTTTTTTCATTCCAGGTTTTTAATACATTTTCGCCTTCATCTTCTTCTGTTAAGCACTCTAAATACCTCACTCTTTTCTCAAAAGATACTTTGGGATTAGCAGACTCAATAACTTCCTTAAATATCACAAAAACTTCAAACCTGCTTTTCTCAGGTAACTCCAGATTTTCACCTTTTTTCTTTAAACCGATTGCAATTAACTACTGTGACATAAATATGTTGATGTCTGTAAAGGGAATCGGGCCTGACCTTGCCGGGAATATTATCACTACAAGAACCAGAATTGGAAAATTTACAGAACCCGAGGATCTTCTCCTTGTTAAAGGCATAGGAAACAATCGATTGCATAAATTTAAACCATACTTCAGTTTTCAATAGACGATGAGTGAAAAAGTATCCTTCCCGATCACTCGGCCAATTACAGTGCTTATTGGACCAACTGCCATTGGAAAAACAGCATTGTCAATAGAGCTTGCTCAACAGTTTGACTTTGAAATTATCAGTGTTGATTCCATGCAGGTGTATCGACACATGGATATCGGGACTGCAAAAATTACTAAAGATGAAATGATGGGTATTCCCCATCATTTAATTGGCGTGGTAAATCCGGACGAGCCATTTGATGCAGGGAAATTTGAGAAATTATCGCTTACAGCAATAGAAGAAATAATAGAAAAGGGAAAGAATGTTTTGCTTACTGGCGGAACAGGTCTATACCTGAAAGCATTAATTAATGGTTTGTCAGTGCAAATTCCAGCATTTCCTGAAATCAGAAAAGAGATTAATAATGAACTAACCGACAAAGGACGTAATGTACTACATGAACAATTAATGTCAGTTGACTGTATTTCTGCCAAAAGAATACATAAAAACGACACGCATCGACTTATCAGGGCGTTGGAAATATTCAAAGGAACTGGTGAAAAATGGTCCTCCTTGATAGCAGAGCATAAAAAACAAAGAGAAATCAGGTTTCCAAATCTTTATATCATTGGCCTCACTTGTGGAAGAGATAAGTTATATTCTAGAATTGAAAAACGAAGTCAAATCATGCTTCAAAACGGACTTCAGCAGGAAGTAGAGCAACTAATAAATACTGGCTACAACCCTGATTTAAAATCCATGCAATCCATAGGATATCATCATATGGTAAAAATGCTGAAAGGAGAGTGGACAAAACAGGAAATGATAGGCTTTCTCGCACGAGACACTAAAAGATATGCCAAGCGTCAGTTTACCTGGTTTAAAAAGATTGAAGGAATCTCCTGGTTTGATATCAATGATACAACAAGAATACCAGATGAAGTGCAACGTTTTTTATCCGCACTAATTTAGTATGTTACAGATAAAGGTTCATGTATTGGGTTAACTAAGGCATGGCAAATTTATTAGCGACCCCAAATATATGTTTCAGCAAAGACCTCCCAAAGCGCCCATAACACTTTCAAATGGCACAATTCTGGACCCGTTTGTACAAAAACTATTGGAACAACGTGGAGTAACAGGAAAAGATTCTGTTATAGAATTTCTAGAGCCAAAACTAAGCGAGCTACCAAGTCCATTTTTAATGAAAGACATGGATTTGGCAGTAAATATCGCTATTAAAGCAATGGACGCAGGATCTCAAATACTTATCTGGGGCGATTACGATGTAGATGGAACCACTGCCACAGCATTGTTGCTAAAATTTTTCAAATCACTTGGCTATAAGGCTGATTTTTACATTCCCAATCGATTAACTGAAGGTTATGGACTGGAAAAAAATATCCTTGAGAGAATAACAACCAGGGATAACCACAGGGAAAAATTGTTAATAACCGTGGATAACGGTATTTCCGCATACGAGGCGGTACTCCATGCAAAATCTCTTGGTTACCAAACAATAATCACAGATCATCATACTCCTCCAGAAGATAGGGTACCTGCCGATGCCGTTGTTAATCCAAAACAAAAAGATTGTAATTTCCCAGACAAAAACATGGCTGGAGTAGGACTGGCCTTTTATTTTGCAATGGGTATCAGAAGCAAGCTGAACCAATCTGGATTTTTTGATGAATCTTGTCAATTACCCAATCTCAAGATACTGCTTGATTTAGTTGGAGTAGGGACTGTGGCTGACATGGTTCCGTTAACCGGAGTGAACAGAACACTGGTAAAAGCAGGTATGGAGACGATGGCCCAAAAAACCAATAAGGGCCTGGAAGCACTCTGCAGAAGAACGAATATAGATTGTACCTTTGTAAGATCTGAAGATATTGCTTTTCAAATTGCTCCAAAAATAAATGCAGCAGGTCGATTGGGAAAGGCTGAGAAAGCAGTTTATCTTTTGCTATCAGAGAAAAAAAAGGAAGCAGAGGAAATTGCGGAGGATTTAATAAATACAAATAAACAACGAATTAACATCAATATAGGACAACTAGATAAGGCCTTGGATGAGATTTCCTCTTGTGCTATTAACACGAAATACTCAACAATTGTAGCAGGTACTTACCATATTGGTGTGGCTGGAATTGTGGCATCGAATCTTGTCGATAAATTTAATAAACCAAGCATCGTATTGTGTAATCAAGGGGATACATTATTTAAAGGATCAGCCCGATCTATACCTGGTGTGAATTTGTATGATGCTCTGGATGTTTGCAAGAAGGCATTAATTGGGTATGGTGGCCATAAAATGGCAGCTGGGATGAGTTTGGATACTAGAAATATCAATAAATTCGCTAAGTTATTTGATGAGGCGGTATATGCTCAAAACAAAGGCAAATATGATAAAGTTCAAGTAGAAAGTGATGCGGACATCACAGTTGCCAGGCTTTTTACTAAGAAGCTGCTTGCTCAAATTCATCTCATGGAACCCTTTGGACAAGCCAATCCTCAGCTGATTTTTCGTGACACAAAGACATCACTCAAGGAATTATCGCAAATAGGAAAGGATAAAAACCATTTACGCTTGAGTTTTGTTTGTGGCAATTCAACAATCAAAGGTATTGGTTTTGGGCTTGGCGATCTCAAGGACAAATGTAAAACCAATAAAGAAAAAGAATTCTTTTACACTCCAAGCATAAATTTTTTCAGAGGAAAACGCAGTTGGCAGGTCAGGGTGACAAATATTGCTTTTCCTGGCGACTAACTTACGGAAATAACAACATAAGAAAAAACTAAACATAATATACATTATGCGACATTTGTTGTTTGTCGGTTTAAAACACTCTACAACGAATATCCTTTGCCACTTCATCCTACATCCTCTATTATCGTCTGCAGAATTTCTTAACAAATTACATTAACAAATTGAGCGCCCGAATGACTTTAGCTATATTCGATCTGGATAATACTTTACTTAGTGGAGACAGCGATCATGGCTGGGGAAACTTTCTTGTTCAGAAGAAACTCGTAAATGAAAATAGTTATCGTGAGGCTAATGAAAAGTTTTACGAGATGTATAAACAGGGAAATCTTGACATCTATGAATATTCTGCTTTCAGCTTCAAGCCTTTGGCTGAACGATCCATGGAAGAACTTCGATTATTGCATAAAGAGTTTATGCAGGATGTTATCATGCCAATGATTGGCTCAAAGGCAAAATCACTTGTTAAATTTCATCGCGACCAGGGTCATACCCTACTTGTTATTACAGCTACTAACAGTTTCATAACCAAACCTATTGTAGAAGCCTTTGGTATTGAACATTTACTTGCGACTGATCCAAAAATTATTAAAGGTCGCTATACAACGCAAGTAGATGGAACCCCCTGTTTTCATGAAGGAAAAGTTCTTCGTTTAAACAAATGGCTTGAAAAAATGAACATTAGCCTGGATGGATGTTTTTTTTATAGTGACTCACATAACGATTTGCCACTAATGGAACTAGTAGAAACAGTTGTTGCGGTGGATCCTGATGAAAAGTTGGTAGAAATTGCCAGAAAAAGAGGTTGGAAAATAATCTCTTTGTTGGATTGATTATATTTCTTCAATCTTAATAGGGATCATTGATTTGCTAAATCTTTTGCTATCCGTTGTGCTGCAATTTGCCCTGATTTCCAGCATTTGCCTGCAACTTTAACTGGATTAAACACTATATTGCCAGCCACATAATAGCTCGGATCCGAACATCGGCCATACCGATCAACCCTGGGCATACCAATATTTTGATCAATTTCAAGATGACTCATCCGCATCAGACTTGATTCGGGTATGAATTTGCCGGTAAAAAGAACACCATCGCAGACAATCTCCCTTTCCTTTCCATTCTTATCCACAACTGTCACGCTTTGCACGCGATCTTTCCCCGCTATATTTGTTATTTTTGTATTCAAAAATAACGGAACTCCAATAATATTTAAGACATACTTAATCGGCCACATTACACTGGTGCCTGCCTTTTCTTCCAGCATTGCAACCGGTTTAATTCCTGCTTTTTTACAGGTGAAAAGAGCAGAAAAACTTACTATTTCACTTCCAACAATCACCGGCTGCTTGAATGGAATTCGATTTTTCAGATATACCATTGACTGCAAAGCACCAGTATTACATATGCCCAATGGTCTGTTGCCTGAAACCATCCTTGCCGATCGTGGCGTCTCACGAGTACCTGTTGCGATAAGTACACGCTTTGCCACCAATTCAATTGGACCATCAGGTGACAGAAGAGATAACTTTCCTTCAGCTCCCAGTGAAATCACGGTAGTTTTAAGCATCAGTTCAACACCTGAACTAAGTGCTGTTTTCACATTTCGCCTGGCATACAAAGGGCCGGTAAGTATTCTTTTGTATTCCAGTATGCCAAATGGAGGATGTCCGCAGTGACGGGGAATCCCTCCCCCTTCAGTTTCGCGGTCTATAACTATAACCCGTTCTATGCCTTCTTTTTTTAAAGCAGTTGCAGCTGAAAGACCTGCTGGACCAGCTCCAATAATGGCAACATCACATGTTATGTGTTTCAGTTTTTCACTCATTTGCATCTCCAACAGCAATTGGCTTTGCAAATTTTCCGTCTGTCAATTCCGCAAGACGAGCCGAACAATAGAACCCCTGACACCTTCCCATTGTCACACGAGTTCGTCTTTTCAAACCTGACAGACTTCCAGCCGGCAATATTTCACTTTCAAGTACGGCTTTTATTTCACGTTGGGTTACCATTTCACAATGACAAACAATTTCACCATATCCAGGTGTGTCACAATCCCTTGGAAGATGCTCAGCCAGATTTGGAACAAATGGTACGGAAGGATTATCAACTTTTCTGAATTCAGCACCCTGCCCTGTCAACAATCCATGCACATGTTGGGCAATGCCCAGAGCTGATGTTAATCCTGTTGATCGTATACCTCCAAGGGTGATCCAGTTTCTATCCTTATCTTGAGTAATTCTGTATTCCGGTCGTTCTGTAGCTGGTCTGATACCAGCATATGTTGCGGTAACCGGTATGCCTGCAAGGGCTGGAAGTTTTTTTATTGCCTGAGCATGTAAATCATTTAAGATTGTTTCATCAACAGAGGCATCATCTCTGTCATCCTGTTCCTCTGCAGTGGGACCAACCATCAGATTTCCAAAAATTGTCGGAAAGAGCACTATCCCTTTTGTGCGTTTGGTGGGCACTGGTAGAATAATAGAACGGACCAGTTTATTAGCCGCTTTATCAAATACAACAAACTGTCCTTTTCGTGGCTTGATTGTAAAATCGGAGGCTCCAAGGACATCCTTGTTCACAATATCTCCGTATAACCCTGCACTGTTAATAACGTAGCGTGCGCGAACAGTCCCTCTGACGGTTTTAAGAATCCATTCAGATCCGTTAAACTCACCTCCGATAACTCCTGCATTAAACAATGCCTGCCCGCCATTCTGAAGTGCCTGCATTAAGTAAGCAAGAGGTGCTGACCAGGGATCAATTACGTATTCACGCGGAATAGCAATCGCTGCTCGGATATCTTTTGATAAATTTGGTTCAAGAGCCAGAGCTTCGGAACTGCTTAGAAGACGAAGATCTTTTACATTATTCTCATTTCCCTTTTTTAATATTTCTGAAAAACGGGCCTCTTCCTCTTCTGTCCAGGCAGCAACAAGAGCGCCTGATTTTAGAAGCGGAAGGTTGAGACTTTCATGAATTTCGAGATATTCGTTATAGCCTTTTTGAACACATTCCCACTCAAGTGTTCCGACCGGTGCATCAAATCCGGTATGTAGAATAGCACTGTTTCCTTTACTGGCACCATCTAGAATATCTGCTGCTTTTTCAATCAGGACAACAGAGGCTCCTTCAAGTGCCATTCTACGCGTAACCGCGCAGCCAACAACGCCACCGCCAATAATGGCAACATCAACATCAGCAAGGAGAGCGTTCTCTCCTGCCTTGTCACTGTTCAATGTATGTGTACTTTGCTCATCAATCATAGCCAAATATTAACAAACAGTGACCATTCAGTCAATTTAAAAGCCTAAATAGTGCATTCTCTTTAGTGAAATAATCTGATTTGTTGTTTATTTTATAAAAACAGTACGTTTCGTGAGGGAAAAAGGATGGAAATTTACTATGGAGGGGAATGCAATCAGCTTGGGATTTCGTCACAACAACAGCCAGGCCCCTGTCAGGGAAACAGGGGCCTGGAAATGGAGATCAACTATAACGGTATGGAACTCCGGCTTTTTCCATAGTTTTAGAATATTGTTTGAAAATTTCCACAACTTTTTTCGCACGTGGACTAATGGAAGCAATTTCATCCCAGAACGCTTTGGAATCCTCGACCACCTGATCCCATTCTGCTGCCGGTATTGTGGTCAATTCCATCTTTTTACCTTCAACGCGAAGCTTGGCTTCTCCGCCCCAATACCAGACCTGACGGTAGTAGTGTGAACTGTCCATGGAGAGTTTGAACAATTCCTGTAAATGGGGAGGAACTTTAGCCCAGCTTTTCGAATTGGCAAAATATGACCCACACCAGGCCCCTGTTACGTTGTTAAGCAGTGCGTAATTACAAACATCAGCCCAGCCAACTTCATATGCCTCGGTAAATCCGCACCAGGCAACACCATCCAGTTCACCGGTTTGAATGGCCACTTCTATGTCATCCCATGGAAGTGTTACAGGCACCAGGCCGTAACGGGACAGAAACTTACCTGCTGTTGGTACACCAAATACGCGTTTACCCTTCATATCAGCAAGGCTGCGGATTGGTTTTTTACTGAAAATATGAAGCGGATCCCATGCTCCGGCTCCAAGCCATTCAACTCCCCTCACCTCATCGTAGGCTTCTTTCCAGATTTTATCCAGACCGTAGTATTTAAACAATACGGGAAGGTCTAGACTATAACGTGTTGAAAAGGGGAAATAACCGCCAAACACATTAATATCAACGGGTGACGCCATGGTGGCATCATCACTCTGCACTGCGTCAATCATTCCATTTTGCATAGCCCGAAAAAGTTCACCGGTCGCAACAAGCTGATCGGCGTAGTACAACTCAATTTCCATCTGTCCATGAGCTGCACGGTTAAAGGCCTCGATTTGGGGTTTGATAATATGGGCTCCCAGAGGAGCTCCGGAATAGGTTTGCAAACGCCATTTGATCGGTTTTGATGCGGCATACACATAAGCCGCCGGAGAAAACACGGTTGATGCGGCAACCGCACCAGCAGTGGCAACACCGGCCTTCTTAATAAAATCCCTGCGACCATTATTTTGAACTTCATTTTTCGGTTCGATTATCTTGGGTTCGATTACAGTTTTTTCGTCTTTCATTGTCTATCTCCTTCAGGGTTAAAAGATCAATGCCGAACTTACTGATCAGCCTTGGGGCAATATTGCTGCTCTACTTTGTATAGATCAAATCGGGCAGCCAAAGCGCGATTTGAGGAAAAACCATTATTAAGACAAGGGTAAAAGTCATAACCAGAACAAACGGTATGATGGAGCGGTAAATATCCGGCAAAGTAATTTCCGGAGGTGCCATTGCGCGCATCAAAAACAGATTATAGCCAAATGGCGGCGTCATATAGGCAATTTGACAGGTAATAGTATACAAAACTCCATACCAGATAGGGTTGAAACCGAGTGACACAATCAATGGAACATAAAGGGGCGCCACGATCACCAGCATGGCAGTGTCATCCAGAAACATTCCCATTATGATGTAAGACAGCTGCATCATAACAAGAACCTGCCATGGGCTCAGATTCCATTTCGTTATAAACAGGGATTCTATTGCCCTCACTGCACCGATTCCATCAAAAACTGCTCCAAAACTGAGAGCTGCAAGAATGATCCACATGAACATACAGGATATGCCAAGTGTTTGACGAATCGTGTCCTCCATGACTTTTTTGGTTAGAGTACGCTTGAAAAGTGCTGCAATTGTTGCAGCAGTGGCACCAACGGCTGAGCTTTCCACCAGACTGGTAATGCCCATGAGAAACAGGCCGGTCATAAAAAAGAAAATTAAAAATGGAATAATGCCGGCCTTCAGTAGTTTAAGTTTTTCACTGAACGGCATATCCAGTTCTTCTTTGCTGACAGTCGGTGCAAGATGTGGCTGCATTTTACACCTGATAATGATGTAGATGATAAAAAATGCGGCCATCATTAAACCTGGGATAACACCGGCCAGCCAAAGTCTGCCGACAGGCTGGCGCGCAATCATACCATAGAGTACCAGCACAACACTGGGAGGCACTAATATTCCAAGGGAACTGCCTGCCTGCACAACACCGGTTATCATGACCTTGTCATAATTACGTCTGAGCATTTCCGGCAGTGCAATCGTGGCCCCTATAGCCATTCCTGCAACACTTAGTCCGTTCATGGCAGAAATAACTACCATCAGGCCAATTGTTCCAATGGCAAGTCCTCCCTTGAGCCCGCCAAACCAGACATGAAACATTCCATATAAATCATCAGCGATACCTGACTCGGAAAGAATATATCCCATGTAGATAAACATGGGTAAAGTCAGCATGGGATACCAGTTAAACAACTTGAAAGCCGCGTTAAACGGCATTTCAATGGCCCCGTTCCCATAGAGTAACAAAGCTGCAGTTGCAGAAACAAATCCAATTGCTGCAAAAACACGCTGGCCTGTTAACAACATTACAAGCATTCCCCCGAACATACTGAGGGCAATCATTTCATAACTCATGGGATTGTAATTCCTTTAGCTTTGGCCAGATCTTTGAAAAAGGTGGATATTGTCTGCAGTATCATTAAAAATATTCCAATAACCATAATTATTTTGATGGGTATCATCGAAGGGTTCCATTGGGAAAAATTACGCTGTCCGTATTCGATGGCATACTTGGTACTGGATATGGATCCTATAAATAGAGTGACAAGATAAAAAAGCAGGAAAAAATTTGTGCACACATCAACTTTGGCTTTGGTCTTCTCAGACCAGTGCTCATACAGCAGGTCCATCCGCACATGCTCTTTCAGCTGCATTGAATAAGCACCACCCATAATGTAATAACCGGTGATGATAAACTGCGCCATTTCCACTGTCCAGGACAAGGGCATATTCAGGATATTTCGGGTAATAGCACCAAGCAGCAGGACCGCAATCATGAGAAATATTGAATACATCGCTGCCCGGCCAAGTTTTGTGGAAATGTAATCCACATATTTGACGTAAGAAATAATAAAATTCGGCATTTCTTTCTTTATCTCCTGCGGGTTTGATCTGGAAAAGGGGGAATTGCTGATGCTGGATCAGTCAATAAAAAACGCGACTTTAAAGTCTGGAAGTCTGTTGAGTTTCCATAAGTCGAGGCAAAAAGCTAACAAAATATAACTAATCTGTCAATTTAAAAATCTTAAGCTACAGGCCACACAGATGCGGTAGAAGAGGAAACAACTAACTGATTTGTTAGTAATAAGTCTTGTCTTTGTAAAAAATGCTTACCAAAACAGGAAGCTGTGGTGATCCATTGGCCAACCAGAAAAGTCATGCCGGGTAGAATAAAAATTGTCTGCCATGAGGGGAAATCAGTATCGATTACTTCCCCTCGAAAACAAAATTATTCGGCTAAACACACACCATCAAAGTGAATTCATTAAAGATGAAACAATGTCCCCAAAATCATCTTCGTTAAAACAGTAATTCATATCAAGGAACCTTTCTCTGAAGGATTTTACTTTCTCTTTAATATTAGTCTCATTTTTTATGAGATCTGCCATGAGGGAGGCCAATTCCTGGAAATCTTTTTGTTTCATGCCAAATCTTGTCATTTCAGAGACACCCAGACGCAGAGCACCAGATGCTGTAAAACCCTCTTCAGCAGGAGTAGCCTGGTAATTGACAATGATGTTGTTTTCTTCCAATTGTTTTGCAACGTTAGCGCCTTTACCATAACCGACATGCACGATTACCTGATGGGTTTCAGTGAAATTGATTTCGGGATCCCCGGCCACATCAAGACCTTCATCTTTCAGGGCAATAGCAAATGCTTTTGCGTTGTTGATAACAGCCCTCTGATACTCTTCTTTAAAAAAGTTCATCTCGTAGGCGGCAAACAAAAGCCCTGTCATGGTTCCAAGGTGATGATTGCTGACACTGCCCGGAAAAGTTCTTCTCTGGATGGCTTCCCAAAATTCATAGTTCAGATCATCCTCTGCAAAGTCGGATGCAATCACACCTCTCTGGGTTCCGAAAAAGGTCTTGTGGGTGGAACCTGTTACAATATGGGCACCCTCCTGCAAAGGGCTCTGAAACTGATCACCATACAAACCCAAAACATGGGCCATGTCATACATGATTATGCAGGAAGGAACATATTCGTCCACAAAAGCTCTGATTTCACGAACAGGTTCTTTATGAATCACCATACTTTTACCCAAGATGATAAGTTCCGGCTGTTCAATCTTAATGATATTTTCACATGCCTGGACATCGATTTTGTATGGGTTGTCCTGCAAAACAGGGAAATTGACAACAGCTGGTTTTTCAGTTTTGAGATCGCGTGCAACAAAATCACGCAAAGCACCCATTGGTTGGGCACTGAGGTGTCCGCCTTTAATAATATGGTTGTTAAGGATTTTGCCGATACGGCGCTGTTCGCTTTTCCTGTCAGCCCTGTTTATAAAATCAACGAGCCCACTGAAACAGGCTGCATTTGCCATCTGACCGGAAATCACACGGGATTCGATATTTTTACAGCCAAAATAGCTTTGAAATTCCTTGTTTAACAGGAATTCCACTTCTTCGATAAACTCTGTTCCCTGATAATAAAAAATATCTTCAGACGAAAATGCCTTTATCTCCTTGTGCTCAGCATAACGGTTCACAGGATCTGAAATTGACAGCATTCTTGATAGTAGAGACTGACTCATTTCCGAAGGAATCAGGTTGACACATTCTTTTTGTCGCCAGTTATTGTTACTGACGGCTTTTGACAAAAGCTTTCCAGCCAATTTTTTCTTAGATGCGTTAACTTTTTCAGCCTTGAATATTTTAACCTGATCATGGAGGATGACTCTTACATATGGAGGAGCCTGGGAACTCATGTGATAAGGAACAACCACGGCTTCACACATTTTTTTTCGTATTTCAATTTCAAGTGTGTCGCCTACTTTTATATTTGAATCAATAAGGGCCAAAGCAATGGTTCTTCTTTTGATATCACTTTCAAATTTCCCTTCAAGCCCGCCGCCAGACGAAAGTCTGTATGGCACGCTTGTTCCGCTGGTGATGTAGCCAACATGCTCACCATTTTTGAAAACTCTGTGCCCTGCCCTGCCTATCCCCTTTCCGGTTACGGCAAGGGCCATGATCATTCTTGGCAGATCACCCACGTCGGAATAATCCTGATGAACAATTCTTTTGAAAGCTTCGTGCTGTTTTGTAAGGACATTTTTCCCTATGAAATCGCCTTTAAGTTCGGAAAAACTGACAGCAAATTTTGAAAGCTTTGAGGCAAATACAGGAATTTCATTGTTATCATGGTCAATACCAAGCTCATGTCCATACAGAGGCAGGCAGGCCTCAAGGCGCAAAGTATCCCTTGCACCCAAACCGATCGGAGCGGCACCCTTTTCAATTAGTCTGTCCCATATTTCAACGGCTTTTCCGTTTTCAATAAAGAGTTCAAAGCATATTGGTTCGCCGGTATAGCCGGTTCTTGCGAGCAGCACTTCACTTCCATCAATCCGAACAGTGCTCAAACAATTTCTCGTAGGTTCAGGTAGATATCCTTCATTTATGATCTGTTCCATTATATCCTTAGACAAAGGACCCTGCAAAGAAATCATGGCGATTTCAAAGGTTTTATCTTTCATTTTCACATCAGGGAATTGGGTTATAACTGCGCTCAGATGTGCTAAATCCTTTTCCCTGTTGGATGCATTCACAACAAGAAGGTACTCTTCTTCCTTGAACCGGTACAAGTAGGCATCATCAAGGGCACCGCCGGTCTCATTTTGAATCAGGGTATACTGGCTTTGTCCAACCTCAAGGGCCTGTGCATTGTTGGACAACACATACTGCAGAAAGGCAACAACACTGTTCCCCGTTAAAACAATTCTTCCCATGTGGGAAACATCAAATATCCCTGCTTTTTCCCTGGTTTTAATATGTTCTGCCAGGATCCCGTCGGGATATTGAATGGGCATTTCCCATCCACCGAATTCAACTATCTTTGCACCAAGTTGTTCGTGTCGTTTAAAAAATATTGTCTTATTGAGAGTAGTCATGAGAGTTTCCCCGGTGATTGAATAGTACTAGAGCTACCTTGTAAAATAATCTATTTTTTCCTTTGAGGCAGTGCATCGGTTATGGAACCGTCAACAATTTCTGCAGCAAAGGCAAATGTCTCGGCAAGGGTTGGATGAGCATGTACTGTCCTGCTGATATCCTCTGCAGTGGCTTTCTTTTCAATAGCCAGCGCTGCCTCGTGGATCAGTTCTCCGGCATGAGCACCGCATATTCCAGCACCGATGATTACACCACCCTTTTTTTCAAACAGCACTTTGGTTACACCAGTTGCACTGTCTGTGCTTAGGGCACGCCCACTTGCTCCCCAGGGAAATTTTCCTTTTGAATAGGGGATTTTACTGTTTTTTGCTTCTTTTTCAGTGAGCCCCACCCAGGCAACCTCCGGGTCTGTATAGGCAACTGATGGAATGGCTTTGGGTTGAAACTTTACGTTTTGCCCGGCTATATTTTCAGCTGCAACTTTTGCTTCATGACTGGCTTTATGGGCAAGCATTGGCTCTCCGACCACATCTCCCACAGCATAAAAATTGGGTACGGATGTCTGCATGTTTTCAGTTGTCGAAATAAATCCCTGTTCAGTGAACATCAAATCCAGATTTTCAAACCCCATACCAGTTACATTGGGCCGTCTGCCGACTGCAACAAGAACAGCATCGAATTGTTCAGTTTTCGAGTCTTTTATTCCCTCAAATGTAGCAAGTATACCAGCATCAGTTGCTTTTATTTCTATTACTTTAGTTCGGGTAAGAATTTGATATTTCTTTTTCAGTTTTCGAACAAGTGGCTGGATAAGATCCTTGTCTGCAGGAGGAATGATATGGTCCAGCATCTCCACGATTATAATTTTTGAACCGAGTGCACTATAAACCTGGGCCATCTCCATGCCGATCACGCCACCACCAATAATAAGCAACTTATCAGGGATGTTATTTAAACTAAGAGCATCTGACGAATCCCAGATCCGCGGATCAACTGGGAGGCCCGGTAAAATAAAAGGTGAAGAACCCGTGGCGATGATTGCGTCTTTGAATTCTATTTCAATGGTGTTGTCTGTAGTTTCAACTAAGAGAGTTGATCTATCCTTAAAAAAACCCTTACCGATCAAGCGGGTAATTTTTCGAGCCTTGGCAAGCTTATCCAGACCTTCTGTCAACTGCAAGATAACACTTTCTTTTTTTGTTCGCAGTACAGAAACATCTATTTCAGGTTTTTTAAAATTAATGCCATACTCAGCAGCTTTTACATCTGTCTCAATCAGTGAGGTGCCATGTAAAAGGGTTTTTGATGGAATACACCCTTCATTCAGGCAAACACCGCCAAGGCGTTCCCGCATGTCAACCAGGCATACAGATAACCCAAGATCCGCCGCCCGGAACGCTGCTGTGTAACCGCCGGGACCGCCACCAAGAATGGCAACATCGTATGTCTGTGTTTCTCTCATTTATTAATCCTGCCTGTAAGGTTTTATACGGCTAGTTTATATAGTTCACCTGCCTGATATGAACTTCTCACATGGGGTCCTGCAGCAACACCGCTAAAGCCGAGTTCAAGTGCTGTTTCACGGATCTTTTCAAATTCTTCCGGAGGAACATATCGATGTACCTGCAGATTATCAGCAGTCGGCTGCAGATATTGACCCAGGGTTAACAGGTCGCAGTCAGCCGCCCTGATATCTTTCATAGTTTGCCTGAGCTCCTCCACTGTTTCTCCAAGGCCAAGCATTAAACCGGATTTTGTAACGATTGCAGGATTGATCTCTTTTACTCTTGCAAGCAGTTCAAGGGACCTTTCATAAACAGCCTGTGGCCGAACCTGCGGATATAAGCTCCCAACAGTCTCAACGTTGTGATTAAGAACAGAAGGCTCACTGTTACAGATACATGCCAATGCCGCCCTGTTACCTTGCAGGTCAGGAATCAGAACTTCCACCTTTGTTTCAGGACATTTCATCCGGATTGCATCAATTGTCCGGGAAAAATGTTCTGCTCCGCCATCAGGGAGGTCATCACGAGTGACAGATGTGAGAACTGCGTATTTAAGACCCATATCAGCCACAGCTGAACCAATACGTGCAGGTTCTTCAGCATCAAGGGGTTTTATTTTAGTGCCACCATGAGCCACTGCACAGAAACCACAATTTCTGGTACAGTTCTCTCCCATGAGCATGAATGTTGCTGTTCCTTTGGCAAAGCATTCAAACTGATTTGGGCATCGTGCTTCCTGACAAACTGTGCAGAGCCCGCTCTTTCTTAGCAGGCGTCTTGTCCTCTCATATCCTGAGCCGGACGGGAGTCTCTGCTTCAGCCACTCTGGTTTGGCAGTTCGAGATTTCTTCTTTTTCTTGGGTTGTCCAAAGGCAAGATTCATTTCTTTAATCATCACAGATTCAACTTTTTTAATATCCAATGGCTGCTGTAATTCACGTTCCATGGAACTCATGGACACTCTCTTAAGACCACAGGGATTTACCCAGGAAAAGGGTTCAAGATCAGGATTCACATTGAGAGCCAGCCCGTGATAGCTGATCCCATGTCTCACAGCAATACCAACGCTGCCAAGTTTCCGGTCACCAACCCAGATACCATGATTTCTGGCATCCCTTCCTGCTTTAAGACCAAAAAAAGAAACAACGTTAAGCATAATCTGCTCAAGGGTGTGAACATATTCGACAACACTCATCCCGATTTTACGCAGGTTAATAATGGGGTAACAGACAACCTGCCCCGGCCCGTGATAGGTTACCTCACCACCCCGCTCTATCCTGATCAGCTCAACGCCATGCTTTTTAAGAAAGGTTTCTGAAACAGTTACATTTTCAGCTGAACCATTTCGACCCAATGTGAAAACCGGCTGATGTTCCGTTATCAGACAGATATTCTCTTCCTGGTCGTCATGGAGCTTTTTTAGTAACTCCATCTGACGGTCATGGGCAAAACGGTATGGAGTTATTCCCAGCTGCTCAACCAAAAGAGTCATTATTTCTGTCCATCAGCCAATGAGACAAGGTTTACGTGCAGCCCTTGTTTCATCAAGACGTCGAAGCTTTGTTCTGGTCGGTGCTTCACGCAATCGTTCACTGTTTTCCTTAGCCTCTCTCACAACATCCTTAAAAACCGCAACAAATTGATCAAGATCATCCCTGTTTTCTGTTTCAGTGGGTTCAATCATGATTGCTCCCGGCACAACCAGAGGAAAATAAATGGTCGGAGGATGATATCCGTGATCAATCAGTCTTTTTGCCATATCAAGGGTGGTCACCTTATATTTATGCTGCATTTTGTCTGAAAAGACACACTCGTGCATGCAGGGTTTGTCATAGGCAAGATGAAGCACATCACGAAATGCTTCCCTTACATAATTAGCATTCAGCACAGCAAGCTGACTAGCTTTTTTAAGATTTCCGGCTCCCATGGAAAGAATATAACTATACGCTCTCACAAGTACACCGAAATTACCGAAAAATGCATGCAGCCGGCCAATTGAATCCGGGTGATCATACTCAAGATAATAGCGGCCTTTTTCATGCTTAACACGAGGCACAGGCAGGAAATTTTTCAGCTGATCCACCACACATACAGGTCCTGCACCCGGTCCACCACCTCCATGCGGTGTTGAGAAGGTTTTGTGCAGATTAAGATGCATGACATCAATGCCACAGCGTTTAAAATCAACCACGCCCATGACAGCGTTCATGTTGGCACCATCACAATAAACAAGGCCGCCTTTTTCATGCACAATTGTGGTCACGTCACGAATTGATTCCTCAAACAGACCAAGGGTGTTTGGATTGGTCAGCATGATACCAACTGTTTCCTCATCCATTAATTCCGTGACAACTTTTACATCAAGGGTTCCGTCAGCTCCGGATTTGATTGCAACCGGTTTGAATCCACACAGAGCAGCACTTGCCGGATTTGTACCATGTGCTGTGTCTGGAATAAGGATTTTGTTGCGTTTTTCACCTTTTTTCCTGAACCAGGCGGCAAAAATCTGCATACCTGTTAATTCTCCCTGAGCACCGGCTGCAGGTTGCAGAGAAACGGCGTCCATCCCTGTGATATGAGCAAGAAATTTCTGCAACTCAAACATTATTTGCAGCGTTCCCTGGGAAAGCTTATCTTCAAGCAATGGATGCGAAGTTGTAATTCCCGGCATGGCTGCCATTTTTTCATTTATTTTAGGGTTGTACTTCATGGTGCATGAACCAAGAGGATACATGCCGGTATCAACTCCAAAATTCCAGGTGGATAAGCGGGTGTAGTGACGTACAACATCAATCTCGCTTAGATCAGGAAAATCAGGTCCATCACCAAGAAGATTTTCCAGATTATCAAGATTTGCTTCCGGCACATCCTGCTCAACCATACTAAAACCACAACGTCCTTTTTTTCCCTTTTCCCACAACAGTGGTTCATCAAGGATCAGGCCGTTCATTCCCGGTCCGTGTGTCATGATCGTACCTCACTGATTACAGCATCTAAAATTGCTTTTGACGTGGTTTCTGTAACGCAAAACAGATAAGCTCCCTCATACTCGTGATAAAAACGGCCAAGATTAATACCTGCAACAATCCCCTTATCAATAAGCCGGTTACGCACAGGTTCGAAATCATCAGCAAAGTTTAGAACGAATTCATTAAACGTCGGACTGTTGAAAAGAGGCCTTGCACCACATTCCACCAGTGCGTTTTTCAGGTAACTCGCTTTGTCATAATTAAGCCTTGCCACACGACGAAGCCCGGTACCACCAAGACTTGCCATGTATGCAGCAGCAGTGAGAGAACAGATGCCCTGATTAGAACAGATGTTTGATGTGGCCTTTTCACGGCGGATATGTTGTTCCCTGGTCGAGAGCGTCAGCACATAGCCTCGTTTTCCTTCAATATCAACAGTCTCGCCAACAACACGACCTGGAATATTGCGCTGGTATTTACTCCGGCAGCAAAACATGCCAAGCCCCGGTCCGCCAAAGGATTGTGACATTCCAAAGCTCTGACCTTCCCCACAGACTATATCAGCACCACATTGCCCTGGACTGCGGAACAGACCGTAGGCAAAGGGTTCTGTAAAGCAGCTGATAAAAAGTGCATCAACAGAATGAATCGCTGTACCTGCTGTTTCAAGATCCTCGATAACCCCAAAAAAGTTAGGTGACTGCAGTGCAACTCCTGCAAGATCTTCTATGTCCTGCAATTTTGATAAATCTGTGCGTCCGTCAGGCCCTGTTTCAAGTTCTACGATATTAAAGGAGCCTGCCAGCAGATAGCTGCGAACCACCTCACGATAATGAGGGTGAATGGCAGACGAAACAGCCACACTGGTTTTCTTTTTTTGTATACGGAGACTCATGAGAAGTGCTTCAGCCAGGGCAGAGGCCCCGTCATACATGGATGCATTGGCAACTTCCATTCCGAGCAATCTGGCAGTGAGAGTCTGGTATTCAAAGATCCCCTGCAGTGTGCCTTGTGCCATTTCCGGCTGGTAAGGTGTGTATGCAGTAAGAAATTCCGAACGCGACATGAGGCTGGTTACAATCTGCGGAATATGATGGGAATAGCTTCCGCCGCCGACTAAAATCGCCTTGGCTGACGCTGTCTGAATATTTTTTTCAATTGCAATAAAATGATCATTTAGTGCCCATTCAGACAGAGGTTTTGGGATGTCTATTTCACCCTGATATCGACATGCCTGGGGGATATGGCTGAACAGGTCTTCAAGCCGTTCATGCCCTGTGGCTGCCAGCATCTCCCCTATTTCTTCTGTTGTGTGTGGTAGATAACGCATGGTTGTTCCGTATATTTCTGTAGAAACTAATTTGTTTATCAATCCTGCAGTAGTTTCAGATATTGATCGCGATTGAGCAGGTCACCATATTCCTCATCAACAGTTGGCCTGATTTCTATAATCCAGCTGCCATATGGATCTTCATTGACCAGTTCAGGAGCATCTTCAAGTGCTTCGTTCACTGCAACCACTTCTCCGCCTAAAGGAATAAACACTTCGGAAACCGCCTTAACCGATTCCAGTGTTCCAAACTCTTCACCTTTTTCAAAGGTATCTCCAACTTCGGGTAATTCGACAAAAACAATATCTCCCAATTGATCCTGGGCATAATCACTGATACCGATTTTGACAGTATCACCTTCTTTTTTCGCCCATTCATGGTCATCACTGTAAAAAACATCGCTCGGTAAATTAAGTTCACTAATCTCTTTCATTTTCTCCCTCTTTTGTCCTCATTAAGGATCTGCATACTATATAGCCGGTAAAGTCACTTTCATATTAAAGCTTTTATAAACCACGAAAGTTTCAACTGACTGCACCTTGGTAATCCTGGAAGCCTCTTCGGTATAAAACTCCAGAATGCCGAAATCTTTGGTTAACATTACAGTAAGTATCAGGTCAAAACGTCCGGTGACCACGGCAACTGATATGACACCTCGCAATTCACTGAATTCTTCCCCTTTTTTTACAAGGTCCATATCCTTTACTCTGATACCTATCATGGCAACTGAATGATCGGGAAGTGCATCGGGATCCACCAGCCCTGTAATATCAAGTAAACCATCACTCCTCAGCCGATTTACCCGGGTGCGGACAGTACCTTCTGCAAGCCCAAGTGTCTGGGCAATTTTTTTAAAAGAAATGCGCCCGTCTTTCAGTTCTTTAATAATGGTCAAATCCGTTACATCCACGACAATCTTCCTCCCTTTTTACACAAAGTAAAAATATAGACCGCTTTGATGACAATGTCAATTAACCAGGTTGTTAATGATGGTATACTCAAAAGAATGTAACAATGTTGACGGTATCATCAATATATGGTGTCCGACCATTATAGAAATATCAATTTTTTATTCTCCTTGCATTTGTAGCTTGTATTCACTTGTTTAAGTTACTAAAAAGGAAGCCTGACGATAACAGAACACAGCAATTCTACCTTGAGAAGTGTACATGAAGCCAAGAGATGTAAAAACCATTGACGACGCAAAAAAAATTGTTGATAAGCGAGGTCTCAGCCATGTAAAAATTGGTCTGTTTGATAACGATGGTGTGATGCGTGGCAAGTATATGAGTCGTGAGAAATTCTTCTCATCGCTGGATAAGGGTTTTTCTTTCTGTGATGTCGTGCTGGGTTGGGATTCCAAGGATCAGTTGTACGATAACGTCACTTATACCGGATGGCACACCGGATACCCAGATGCTCCTGTGAGGGTATTGCCGGACAGTTGCCGCGACATTCCCCTTGAGGACAACATGCTTCTGTTTCTTGCTGAATTTGCGGGAGAGGCGGAAACTGTCTGTCCCCGTGCTGCGTTGCGACGCGTAATCAGTAAAGCTGAAGATATGGGTTTTGATCCATTTGCTGCCTTTGAATATGAATTTTTCATGTTTGAAGAAACCCCGGATTCTATAAGGGAAAAGAACTACACCAATCTCAAACCAATGACACCTGGATGGTTTGGTTATTCCATGATTCGCAACTCCACCCATGCCGAGCTTTACGGGCAGATTCTTGAGATGTGTGAAATAATGGATTTTCCCATCGAGGGCATTCATACAGAGACAGGGCCTGGAGTACTGGAAGCTGCTATCACAGTTGATTCCGCTCTGAATGCTGCTGACAGGGGCGCTCTTTTTAAAACATTCATGAAGGTGCTGGCCCAGCAAAATGGTTTAATGGCTACCTTCATGGCCAAATGGTCAAATGATTATCCCGGCCAGAGCGGACATATTCACATTTCCCTGCGCCACAGAAAAGATTCGGAAAAAGGCACTGGCTCCGCCTTTTATGACCCTTCAAAGAAAAACAATATAAGTACACTGCAACGTCATTTTGTTGCAGGGCAACAGCGACTCATGCCACAGCTTCTATGTATGATCGCGCCTACAATTAACAGCTATTCACGCATGATCCCAGGTTTCTGGGCACCCACTGACGCAACCGTTGGAACAGACAATCGCACAACTGCTTTGCGGATTATTCCGGGTAGCGACAAATCCCAGCGTGTGGAGCACCGCCTGGGAGCAGCAGATGCAAATCCCTATCTTGCTCTGGCTGCAGCCCTTGGTGCCGGTCTTATTGGAATTGAACAGGAATGGGAGCTTGAAAATGAAATTACCGGCAATGCCTATGATCAGTCGCATCCCAAACACCTTGCTCTTCCCAAAACTCTCATGGATGCTGCCCAGGCATTAAAAAATTCAGAAACTGCCCGTTCCCTTTTTGGCGATGCCTTTGTAGAACATTTTGCTGCCAGCCGCGAGTGGGAATCAAGAGAATTTCGCAGACATATTACTGACTGGGAACTCAGTCGGTATTTTGAAATTATTTAAACAAGATAAACTCGTAAGAGATTATAATCCGAGATGAATTTGAGGTTGTATTCATGACAAAAGGTATAAAGACCATAAGTCCCATTGATAACTCGATCTATGTAGAAAGAGATTTTGCCACCCGGGACGAGATAGACAAGGTACTGGAACGCGCGCAGACCATACAGAAACCATGGAAGGCAACAACACTTGCAGAACGAAAAAAACTCTGTTCCAAAGCAGTAGATGCCTTTGTTGCCAAAAAGGATCAAATTGCTGAAGAAATCTGCTGGCAGATGGGCCGCCCCATTTGTTCTGCCGCAGGTGAAGTGGGAGGTCTGGAAGAACGCGCCAGAAAAATGATAGAACTTGCTGATCGCGGCCTGTCAGACATAAAACTGGATGAAAAAGAAGGTTTTGAGCGCTGGATTCAACGGGAAGCCATTGGGGTTGTTTTTGTTGTTGCACCCTGGAATTACCCATATCTCACTGCAATAAACGCTATCATGCCCGCAATCCTGGCTGGTAATGTTGTGGTCCTGAAACATTCTGCGCAAACACCATTATGCGCTGAGCGTCTGCACGAAGCCTTTCTGGCAGGTGGCCTTCCCGAAGGTGTCTTCCAATATCTGCACCTTTCACACAGCGACACCGAAAGCGTTATCAAAGACCAGCGGGTAAATTATATCGCATTTACGGGATCAGTGCCTGGTGGTGAAATGGTTGAAAAAGCTGCAGCCGGACGTTTTATAGGTATTGGTCTTGAACTTGGCGGCAAAGATCCGGCCTATGTAAGAGCTGATGCGGATCTGGCCCACGCCGTTGACACCACAATGGATGGCGCTTTTTTCAATTCAGGCCAATCCTGTTGCGGCATCGAAAGAGTCTATGTTCACGAATCAGTCTATGATGACTTTCTTAAACAGGCCGTTGCTTGGGTAAAAGCACTCAAACTTGGTCGATCTGATGATCCGGAAACCACAATGGGCCCTGTTGTACGAGCAAGCGCTGCGGATTTTGTCAGAGAACAGACAAAGGAGGCGGTGGCCCAGGGCGCTGTTGCCCATATCAGTGCTGATGATTACCCTAACGATAAACTGGGAAGTGCCTACCTTGCCCCGCAGGTTTTAAGCAATGTAGACCATACCATGCGGGTAATGACAGAAGAAAGCTTCGGCCCTGTGGTTGGCATTCAGAAAGTCAGCTCAGATGAAGAAGCCATTAAGCTCATGAACGACAGTGAATACGGACTTACCGCCTGCATTTTCACCAAAGATTATGACCAGGGAGTGGCTCTTGGCCAGCAGGTAGATACCGGAACCTTTTTTATAAATCGCTGTGATTACCTTGATCCTGAACTTGCCTGGACAGGTGTTAAAAATTCAGGCCATGGCTGTACATTATCTGTGATGGGCTATGAAACATTAACGCGGCCTAAATCATTTCACATAAAAAAACTTTGATGGATTCGTACAAAAACTTCATCTTCTTCGTTGCTAAAAAAATTATATCATTTCAACGTACCCTAGTACGCCAAAATGATATAATTTTCCTCACCCAAGGGCATAAAGCGCCTCGAATATGAAGTTTTTTGCAGATCCATCTTAACTTCTAACTTTTACGAATCTATTAAATTTAAACTTATATAAAAATCATGATCTCATCTGCTAACTGGAACTACCCAACAAATGTTAAAGTCGGTGCAGGCCGTATTGCTGAACTGGCTGAGCTCTGTAAATCCATGGGCATCCTATCTCCTTTGGTGATAACAGATCCCGGGCTTGCTGTCTTGCCAATGGTTGAGGGACTTGTTGAAAACCTCAATAATTCAGGTTTGAACTGCGGGCTGTTTTCCAATATTCAGGCAAATCCGACAGGTGAAAATGTTATGGACGGCACTGACTGGTACCGCAAACATCAGCATGATGGAGTTATTGCATTTGGTGGCGGCTCTGCACTGGATGCCGGTAAAGCTGTTGCCCTCATGGTTGGCCAGGATAGACCAATCTGGGATTTTGAAGATGTTGGTGATAACTACCTGCGGGTCAAAGTAGATGGAATGGCACCTGTCATCGCAGTACCGACAACAGCCGGAACCGGCTCTGAGGTTGGTCGGGCATCAGTGATAACTGATCAGGAAAACCATATTAAAAAAATCATTTTCCATCCGCGCATGTTACCGGAACAGGTCATCCTTGATCCGGAACTCACTGTTGGTCTGCCCCCTGCCATAACGGCAGCCACAGGAATGGACGCATTGTCACATAATCTTGAAGCGCTCTGTTCACCATTTTACCACCCCATAGCAACCGGCATTGCCATTGAAGGTATCCGCCTGGTGCAGGAATACCTGCCCCGCGCTGTGGCCGACGGAAATGACATTGAAGCACGCACCCAGATGCTTGTCTGCTCAAGCATGGGAGCAACGGCATTCCAGAAAGGACTTGGTGCAATGCATGCGCTTGCTCACCCCCTTGGTGGTTTGTACAACGCGCATCATGGAACATTAAACGCGATTCTAATGCCCTATGTATTAAAGGCAAATCGTAAGGAAATTGAAAAACGCATTGAACGATTAACACAATATATGGGTTTTGAAACACCGGGCTTTGATGGTTTTATGTACTGGATATTGAGCCTGAGAGAGCAACTTGGTATACCCCACACCCTGGCAGCCCTTGATATTGATGAAACCAGGGCTGAAACTGTTGCTAAGATGGCCATTGAAGACCCTTCCTCCGGCGGAAACCCAGTCAGTTTCACAGCAGAAGACTATGAACTGGTTTTCCTTAATGCAGTTAATGGAGTACTGTAATTTTGAAAGCGGCAATTCTCCAGTGTGACGACATTCTGGAGAAATTCCAGCCTCTTTTCGACCATTACCCGAAAATGATAGAGCATATGTTCGACGGGGTGGCTACCACCCCTATCTCCTTTGACACCTATGACTGCCGGCAATGCCAGTTCCCTGACGACATCAACAAGTACGATTTTTACCTGACCACCGGTAGCAGATCTTCCGTCTATGAAGATCAGGAATGGATCCATCAGATGATTAGCTTTGTCCAGCAACTGGACAAACAGAAAAAGAAATTGATTGGTATCTGCTTTGGCCATCAGCTCATGGCCATGGCTCGTGGAAGAAGAGTTGAAAAATCAAAAAACGGCTGGGGTATCGGTGTTGCCAAAAACCGCGTCATTGCCCACCCTGAATGGATGACCGAAAAGCCATCTGAAATTAATATACTCACAAGTCATCAGGATCAGATTACTGAACTACCTGATGACACTCTTGTTATTGCAGAGAGCGATTTCTGCCCCTTTTTTATTGTACAATGGGGTAATCATTTTCTGAGCATCCAGGGGCACCCGGAATGGAATGCTGAATATTCCAAAATGTTGATAAATGACCGCAGGGCTATTATTCCGGAGGCTCGTGTTAGTACCGGGCTTGATTCGTTAGATATAAAGCTTGATAATGCCTTGTTTGTCGATTGGATATTAAAGTTTGTGTAGTATGAATAAAGGGATCTAGAGTACTACTCCTTTTGTTTGTACAGGAAAAATTAAAGCGAGGCCCCTGTCTCAACAGGAGTTAATCGAAAATTTTGTAATTTTGGCCAATTATCGAGTAATAAAGTTAAGTGATAGTCAGCGGTTCCCGAACCAGCCTGAATCGCACCAATAGCGGCAACTCCTAATTTTGGTTTCGTAAACATTTGTGAATTTTAACAACATTAGCAAC
>DQTH01000026.1 GCA_015662865.1 Desulfocapsa sulfexigens | reverse complement strand
TGTGACTGCGTGAGTTCTTGTTTTGAGCAAGATACTATACTCTTGCTCGCGGGTGAACCAGCCTTCTCATTATACCTTACCTCCCGCCTACGCGGAAATTGAACTAACAAAAATGGCTTAGCTCTATACGTAATCAGGAAAAAACTAAGAACAAGTAACTGTTGGAGAGAAGCCATGTCACATCAGGGGAATGATTCCTTAAAATCTATTTTCTTTGCACTTGGTGCAAATGCTGCGATTTTTCTGGCTAAGCTGGTCGCTGCTTTAATGACCGGTTCCGGTGCCATGCTAGCCGAGGCAATTCATTCCCTTGCAGATACCGGCAACCAGATTCTGCTGCTGGTGGGCTTGAAGCAGTCCAAGAGACCCCCCACTCCCGACTACCCGCTTGGATTTGGTAAATCCATCTATTTCTGGTCCTTTATTGTTGCGCTCATCATGTTCAGTCTTGGTGGAATGTTTTCCATCTACGAGGGTGTTCATAAACTGCAGCACCCTGAACCTTTATCCCGTCCCTGGCTTGCCGTGGCTGTGCTGGTCTTTTCCGTCGTAGCCGAGTCTGTTTCGCTCTGGGGCTGCCTGCGGGAAGTCAATAAAGTACGAGGTGAGCGCAGCCTTGTTACCTGGTTTCGTGAAAGCAGACAGAGCGAATTACTGGTTGTTTTTGGTGAAGATCTGGCGGCCCTTCTCGGGCTGACTTTTGCCCTGTTTGCCGTTGGGGTAACCATGGCCACCGGAAATCCTTTTTATGATGCCCTGGGGTCCATAGTGATCGGTGCTCTGCTAATCGTGATTGCTGTTCTGATTGGTGTTGAGGTGAAGAGTCTGCTCATCGGCCAGGGCGTGGAACCCGCTCTGAAACAAAAAATGATAGAGTCCCTTGAACAGGAAGATACGATTGAAAATGTACTTAACCTTCTTACGTTTCAACTGGGAAATGATGTAATGGTGGCTGTGAAAGCCCAGATGCAGAATTGCGTAACCGCTGATGAACTGGTGAATGCAATCAATGATTGCGAGTCTCGTTTTAAAGAACGCTTCCCTGAGATTCTCTGGTTGTTTTTCGAGCCGGACAATAAAAAATGATAAATCCTTCTTTGTCCAAAATGGCATCGGCTTGAAAAATTGCCGAGGCCATTTCATTCTGTTCTCTTCGCGTATTAATTGAAATACTCAATGGGAGGTCCATCGATCAACCCGTTGACCCATTCTTTCAGCTTACGATTCAAACGATGAACCGTTCCCCCGGGTCTTTTTCCATCCTCTTTGCAGGCGGCATCAAAAAGGTCTCTGGGGACTTCGATTTTTGCAAGTTCCTCAGCTCCTTCAAGGGTGCGATGGAGCAGAGTAACCACTGGCGGGTCTGTCTCCCAGTCGAAGATGACAAAATAAAATGCTTCATCATTAGCACTTGAGACAAAATCATTGCCGCGTGTCCATCCTGTTCCCCACTCAAGATACATCTCAACAGCTTTTTCAGGAGTCATGGCCCAGTCAATATTATTTACCAGGGCTCTGTCTTTCTGCAATTCTCTTATACTCAACATGAAACACCTCCTGTGGGATTAATTTGAATAAATTATAATTAATAATTATTCCCACAAGTATGGTCCTGTCAAGTAAATACCACATCGTGGTGCTTTTGGGGGGCGGATATCTGGAAGTTTACCTGGAAGTTAGTCGAGAAATTTTTTTGTGTTTCTTTTGTTGAATCACTATGTTGTGCTGGTAAGTCCACGTAAGGTAGCCAGATTGTCCCGATCTTCCTGTAACTCTTTCCCCTTGGGTGTTTCAAGGGTCATTGGATAGTTGGCGAATCGGGGGTCATTGAGCAGATTTCTGAAACCTTCGATGCCGATTTCTCCCTTGCCAATATGTTCATGCCGATCCACATGGCTTGCCAGTCCTTTTTTGGAATCATTGAGGTGGAAGAATTTGATTCGTTTTATTCCCACCAATTGATCAAACGCATCCATGGTTGCCTGGTAATTTTCAGGAGTACGGATATCATAGCCGGCGGCAAAAATATGGCAGGTGTCCACGCAGACTCCAAGCCTATCAGGATATCCGGAGTTCTTTATAATTGAAGCAAGTTCCTCAAATCGACTGCCGAGCCCGGTTCCTTGACCTGCAGTGGTTTCAAGGAGCACCGTGACTGCATTGTCAGCCTGCTCCAGAACAAGATCAAGGTTTTTCGTAAATCGTTCAAGCCCTATTTCAATCCCATCTCCACCGTGAGATCCGGGATGCATCACAACTATGGAAATACCAAGTAAGGCGCAACGCTGTAACTCGTCAACAAAGGCGGCAATGGATTTTTGAACAAGATCAGGTTTACCGGACGCCAGATTAACAAGATAGGATGCATGTGAGGCAACTGGCATCTCAGGACATCGTCCCCAGGCATCATGAAAAAGCTTCTGTTCTTCATCAGTCACAGGAGCTGGATTCCACTGCCTCTGGTTGCGGGTGAAGATTTGCAGTGCAGCTCCACCAACCTGGTGAATTCGGTCAAAGGCAAGATGCAGTCCACCTGCTACGGATTCATGGGCTCCTAAAAATGCCATTTATAAAGTCTCCTCATCGTTCATTCCGGCAGTTGGTTTTGCCTTGGAATCATATGTTGTGTTACGGAATTTCTCGATCTGTTCACGGTAATAGCGCCCCTCTGTTGGTGCTTTGAACAAAGCTTTTTTTTCAGTATCAATTGCCTTTTCGATAAAACCATTCGCCCAGTAGGCAGTGGCCAGAGTGTCAAGAACGTGGCTGGCAGGAATTTGCATTGCAGCAAGCCGGGCGAGATCCAATGCACGTTCAGGATCACGCAGCTTCGGGTCTTCGCTTGTCAGCAAGAGCCAGGCAAGATTGTTCAGCAGCTTTGGATTAGATGGTTCCAGGGCAAGAGCTTTGTCGTAGGCGGCAAGGGCTTTTTTTTCCATCTTTTTATGCTGGAGTAAGTCACCTACAATGGTTAACCACAGAACTTTGTCAGGCTCGTGGGCAATCTCCTTTTCCAGAATATACTCTGTATATTTTTCCTCAGAGAGTGCTTTCCAGGAATTAGATGGCAGTATTTGTTGACCAGAAACAGCAAGCAGTAAAGATAAGATGTAGAGAAATAAACTCAATTTAATTTTACGGTTGTGGCGAATGATCCAAGATGGATCGGCTTCGCATTTTTCCAAAAATTCCACTCGCTGCCCTATGCCAAAATGGTGCCAGCTGGGTAAGTCCCTGATGTTTCCAGAAAGAATTGCGATTTTCTCGAATGCAGAAATAAGAGTATGGCTGCTGCCGATGGCTTCAAAAACATGAAGGTCAGCCTGACGCTCAAAATTCCTTATAAAATAACCGAATAAGAAGCGAAAATAGAGCACTAAAAGGACAAGGATACTGATTGCCACAATAACAGCAAACATATTTTCCAGAGTGAGCCCTGAAAGTCTAAGTAGTGAGTAGAAAGAGTCTCTGGAAGCAATGAAAAAGATAAATGGTTCCAGGAAAAATCCTGTCAGAATTGAAAATCCGGCAATAATCAGTAGATAGAGAAGCATATGCTTTTTCTTGATATGGCCAATTTCATGGGCCATGACTGCGTCAAGTTCTTCAAGTGACAGGTGCTGCAACAGGGCGGGAGTGATCATTACATAACGCAGGCCGGGAATTATTCCCATGACTCCGGCGGTTATGACTCTGCCCTCAAAGAGTGGCCAGGTAAAAATATCCGCCGAGAAGTTCTGTTTTTTGAAAAAGGCCTGCAGGTGATTTAGTAACGGGCCTTCCGGAAAAGGGGTGCATCCCCAAAGCCTGCGCACAAGTGGTGGAAAAAAGATGAGTATAAGGAGCAGAAAGATAACAAAAGAAAGGTATTCACCGGGCTCAGAGTGGAGGAAAACCCTAAGTTGCGGAAAAGGAAGCAGTGCCAGTAGGTCGTAGGCCAGTGAAAGAAAGACCCAGGGGAGGATAATGGGAAGATTGGTTTTGCTGTTGGAAATAAGAAAAGCAGTTGTGGTGTATTGACGCTCAAAGATTACCTCATAGGCCGCCTGCGACCTGCGCCACATCAGAAACAGGAAGAGAAAAAAGAAAAAAAGTCCGCCAATATTGGTAAACGATGGAAAACGTCCATTCAGTGACAGGGGTGTCAGGTAATAGTGAATGTCGCAGGTAAAAAGTGCTGTGGAATAGAAAAGTAATGCCAGAAGAGAAAGGCGTTTTTCCGTGTCAAAATAGGCGCCGGATCCATTCTTGATGGTTTTTGCAAACATCCGTCTGGCAATGAAATCGTACAGAAAAAGAAGAGCTGAAAAGAATAAGAAAGCAACAGGAAAAGGAAACGGAGGAACTTCTGTTCCGCTGGTCATGGTGAAAAGAAAGATAGCGATGAGGAAAAAAAGGAGATTGTTGTAAATCACGAAATATAGCCTCCAAAAGAGGGTAATTGAGATAGTCTTATTTGTCTTATACTGTGCCTTGAGTGGGAAAAAAAGGAATGAGTACTTTTTTTAGATAAATAATTTATCTGAAACTGTAGATTCGCAGTATTTTTTTTGTTGACATTTTGCTTCACCTGTTTTTATATAATGGGTTTTGATGCCGGAGCGGGCGCATAGCTCAGTTGGTAGAGCCACCGGCTCATAACCGGTCGGTCGTAGGTTCAAATCCTACTGCGCCCACCATTACTATATAGAATCTGCCCCCCAATAATCAGGTTCCTTGAAAAGAAAAGACTTTTTTTCAGATAGAGAGAGGCCCACTGCCTCACCCCTCATACTCAGCATTGCCAAAGCCGGTAAAGAATCCTGCTTTAGGAAGCCAGAAATCCAAAGGTACAACCCGAAAGGGCTGTACCTTTTTTTATGCTCTGATTTAAGCATATTAGATATGGGGATGTGATGAAACCAAAGGTTATCGATATTCTACAGGGGCTGAATCGTGTTGCCCCTTTTGATCTTGCCGAGGAATGGGATAACGTGGGACTGTTGATCGGTGATGCGGATAGAGAAACGCACTCCCTGTTTTTAGGTCTTGACCCCACTCTTTCACTTCTTGAAGAAGCTGTTGGTTGTGGCGCAGACACTCTGATAACCCATCATCCCTGTATTTTCCATCCGCTCTCCATTGTTAATCTCGCTACTCCCACCGGTGCCTTTCTTGAAAAGGCCCTTGCCCATAAAATAAATGTTATTGCTTGTCATACCAATTTTGACAGTGCAGCAGAAGGTGTAAGTGATGCACTTGCGGCCCTTTTGCAACTGGAGGAGCTGTCCCCCCTTCACCCTGCCGAGTCATCCACTGACGGCAGAGAAGGCTTGGGAAGAATTGGCAGATATTCTTCTCCCATGCCTTTTGCATCATTTATGCAGATAGTTTTTTCTGCATTGAAGAGTACGACTGTGCAGGTGGCCGGTACACAACCGGAGCAGGTGCAAACCGTGGCGTTATGCGGTGGCAGCGGCTCTGATTTTGCAAAAGACGCATTTACAAGTGGAGCGGATGTCTATCTATCTTCAGAAATAAAACATTCAACAGCCCGTTGGGCCGAAGATGCAGGATTTTGCATAATTGACGGCACTCACTTTGCCACTGAATATCCGGCCGTCGCACTGCTTGCCGATAAACTGAAATCCCATGCCGGAGAGGCAGGATGGGATGTTCAGGTTTTACAAAGCAAACTGGAAAAACCCGCTTTTGCTTTTATATATAAAGATAATATTTTATAATAATAACATAAGTATAGCTTGGTATAAAACATATTTAGGAGAACAGTCTTGAACGAAGAAATAGTCCAGCTTACCCTGCTGCAGAAAATTGATCATGAGATTGATGGTATCGACTCTGAAATTAACGAAGAGCAGGCTGCTCTTGACCAGAAAAGTGTTGAACTTGCTGATCGGGAAGCAACCATCGAAACTCTTCAGACGAAGATAGAAACTCTGGAAAAGGAACGGCGCACCCTGGAAGTTGAAGTTGCTGATGAGATGGTACATGTTAAGGATCGGCAGTCCAAAATGATGCAGGTCCAGACAGGACGCGAGCAGACAGCCCTGTTGAAAGAGATTGAAGATGGCAAAAAGAGTGTGAAGGAAAAAGAGGGAAAAATTGTTGCCATCATGGAAGAAGTTGAGGGACTGACCGCCGAAATCGAAGAGAATAAAAATCTGTTCAAAGGTGAAACTGAACTCCTCATGGAAGAGACAGAAAAAGTCAAAAAGGCAATTGACTCGATAAATAGAAGAAAAAAAGCGCAGGAAAAAAAGCGGGTTGCTCAGGCGAAAAAGTTAAAACCTGCCATTCTTAAAAAATATGATAATCTGCGAAAACATCGTAATGGTCTGGGAGTTGTAAATGTCCTTGGAGGTGTGTGTCAGGGCTGTTTTATGGCTATCCCGCCTCAGCAATACAATCTTTTACTTCGTGCGGATAAGCATTTTGACTGTCCCACCTGTCAGCGAATTATGTATCACCAGCCCGTGGATGAAGAATAGAAGAATTCCACTGGCATCCAATAACTGATTGTTTATCCTCTGGAGTATGATGGCATCAATGATTACTCCAGAGGATAAACAGTCATGTCTGATTGATTGATATTTTTCGAAATAGGTAAAAAGAGAAATTTCTTTTAATTTTAGTGCATTCTCACTATAGAGAGTAGTGGAGTGGGTGCATGGTCGCTCAGTTTATTAAGAGCTGAGAGGAAAGTCCGAACTCCTCAGGGCAGGATGGTTCGTAACGCGAACGCCGGGTGACCGGCGGAAAGTGCCACAGAAAAGATACCGCCGCATCTTCGGATTCGGTAAGGGTGAAATGGCGAGGTAAAAGCTCACCGCCTGTATGGTGACATGCAGGGCAGGGTAAACCCCATCCGGAGCAAGACCAAATAGGAAGACGTCCCACAGGCTGCCCGCCTGAAGTCTTCGGGTAGGTTGCAAGAGGTGCCGGGTGACCGGTATCCCAGTGAAATGACCATGATTGTACAGAATTCGGCTTACAGCCCACTTCATTTTTTCTGATTACGTACAAAACTCAGCCAGATTCACACTGTGTTTGGGTAACCAATTGATAGAACTAAAATTTTAAAAACATATGGGATGTCATCCCCGCGTAGGCGGGGATCCAGTTCCGTACCAGAGATCTGGATCGGACTCTACGCTTACCTCCCGCTTGCGCTGGAATGACTAATATAAATGGCCGAGCTTTATGCGTAATCAGGTCATTTTTAATTGTCTTAGTTGGTACCTGTCCATAAATGGCCTTTTTCCCCTGACTCTTCGTTGTAGGAGAAATTTTATCCTCGGGATATCAAACATATACCTGCGGTAAAATTTATCCTGTTCCTCGATTAGAAGAAAAATCTCATTTCTGGACAGACACTGGTTGGCACTCAATTTTTTCTTCCAATAATTACCCATGGTTTCAGCTGCTGCCATAATTCCCGCTGCCGGAAGCGGCACCAGAATGGGGCTGAATCATCCCAAACAGTATCATCTCCTTGCGGGAACTCCTATTCTTATCCATACAGTTCGACAGTTTGTCCAGTCCTCCTGCATTGAAAAAATTGTGGTCGTTGTTCCTTCTGACAGGGTCGATTCCACGTTCCAGCTTCTTGAAACATATGGGCTGACAGACGAAAATTTACAGGTGGTAGCAGGTGGAAAGCGTCGTCAGGATTCTGTGAAGGCAGGCATTGACAGTCTCGATGGCGACATGGATATCGTTCTGGTTCATGATGGGGCACGGCCCCTGGTGAGTCAGGATGTGATTACTCGATGCTATGATGCTGCAGTTTGTCATGGAGCGGCCATTGCTGCAGTGCCGGTTATAGATACTCTGAAAAAGAGTGATGCAGCCAACCGTATTCTTCAGACGGTTGATCGGGAAGATCTCTGGCAGGCCCAGACACCGCAGGCGGCCCGTCTTTCACTCCTGCTGGCTGCTTATGCTGCGGCAGGTGACAGAGATGTGACAGATGAGGCATCGCTTCTTGAGCTTGCAGGGGTTCCTGTCCATCTTGTGGAGGGATCTGTGACAAACATTAAGATTACCAGGCCGGATGACCTTGTAATAGCGGAAAAAATTATGCAGAAAGATACACTCGCCTTCCGGATTGGTCATGGCTATGATGCCCATTGCTTCGTGGCAGATCGTGATCTTGTTCTTGGTGGCGTGACGATTCCTTTTGAGATGGGTCTTGCAGGGCATTCTGATGCGGATGTTTTGACCCATGCTCTTTGTGATGCGATTTTAGGGGCCCTGGGGGCTGGGGATATCGGATCCCATTTTCCGGATTCGGATCAACAATATAATAATATTTATTCAATTGAACTACTTAAACATGTAGCAACGCTTGCAAAGGAGCGGGGCTTTGTATTGTCAAATGGTGACATAACAGTTGTTTGCCAGAAACCAAAACTGGCCTCGTTTATCCCCAGAATGGAGGGAATTCTGGCAGAGGCCTGTGAGGTGGAAAAAGAACGTATAAACGTGAAGGCAACAACCACAGAAAAAATGGGTTTTACAGGAAGAATGGAAGGAGTCAGTTGTCATGCTGTAGTGCTCCTTGCAAACAAAAGAGGGGAAAATGATTAAGGAAGCCATCGACAGGGAACGACTGGCGGAGACATTTATTGATCTTTGTGAAATAGATAGTCCATCCCGCGAGGAAAGGCGTGTGGCAGATTATCTGAGTGAACTGTTCAAGAGTCTTGGTGCCGAGTCAGTTGTGGAGGATGATTCAGCAAAGAAAACCGGAGCTGATTGCGGGAATCTGATTATCAGGTTTTCCGGAACTGTGGAAAAGGAGCCACTTTTTTTCGCATGTCATATGGATACGGTTGATCCGGGCCGTGGTATAAAAGTTCAACGGACTGGTGATTTTTTTACTTCGCAGGGGAACACTGTTCTTGGCGGTGATGACAAATCAGGAATTGCAGCACTTATCGAGCTGGTTCGGGTTCTACACGAAGGCAGGCAGCCGTATGGGCCCATTGAGATAGTGCTTACCACCTGCGAAGAAATTGGTCTTCTTGGTGCAAAACATCTTGATCATAGTCTTGTTCAGGCAGAGTATGGATATGCCCTGGATTCTACGGGTATTGATAAAGTGATCGTGGGTGCTCCGGCAGCCAACCGGTTGAAAGTTGAGGTTCATGGTATTGCTGCCCATGCCGGGCTTAATCCGGAACAGGGAATTTCAGCGTTTTGCCTGGCGGCACGTGCCATTGCAGATCTTCGCCTTGGCCGGCTGGATGAGCAGTCCACGGCGAATTTTGGGCTGATTCACGGTGGTGTTGCAACAAATATTGTTCCGGATCTTATCACCATTGAAGGAGAGGTACGGTCTCATTCGCCTGAAAAACTTGAAGCCTACACCAAAGAGATTGAGACCACATTTCGCAATGTTGTGAGGGGATGGTCGGCACAGCTCAGGAACGGCAGGCATCCGTCTGTTGAGATCAGCGTCGAGAAGGAATATCCGGTTATGCGGCTGGAAGACGAGGATCCCGTGGTAACCCGGGTACAGCAGGCGGGCGATGTCCTGGAACGCGAAATAATTTTTCAGGTTGCAGGTGGCGGATCAGACGCGAATATATTCAACAGTTTTGGCTTGAAAACGGCCATCATTGCAACAGGAATGGATAAGGTTCATACCACTGACGAATGTCTTGATTTGAAGGACCTTACCCGCTTGACAGAGTTGCTGCTGGCCATAGTCACAGTGTGATTAGTGACTTGCTCCATATAAACTGCAATAAAAAATAAGTTTTTGTGGATTCAATTTTAAATCAGAATGTTACAAACACCCCACAAGGCACTTATCCCTCCCCTTGTGGGGTGTTAGATTAATTCAACTGTTCCAGCTTCTCCTTCCCGGATTTCACCTAGATCTGCATAATCCAGGGGATAGCCCTTTTCTTTCAGGAGATTCAGGATTTCTTTGCATGTATCAGGCGGTGCAGCGATGAGCAGGCCGCCTGAGGTCTGGGGGTCAACCAGGGCCATTTCCATTGCATCATCATCTGCATTGCTGTTGCGTATCCATTTTGAATAAAATTTACGGTTTGTGTAGGCTCCTTCCGGAATGATACCCATGTTGATGAAATCAATGCAGCCACGGATAAGCGGGATCTGATTTTTATGCAGTCTGGCGCTGACTCCGGATGCTATCATCATTTCATGAAGATGGCCAAGTAATCCAAAACCTGTGATATCAGTGCAGGCATTTACCATATACCCCTTGTCCCGAACCGTAGTCACAATATCTGCCGGGATACGGTTCAGGGTGGCCATGATTTCTGTGATGTGTTCTTCGGTGGCAGGGTCTGCAAGGTTTCCTTTGATGGCAGTGGAGAGAATGCCGGTACCAATGGGTTTAGTGATAATTAAGTGATCACCGGGTTTGGCGCCGCTGTTTAAAAGAACCCTGTCCGGATGGACAACCCCGGTCACTGAGAGGCCATATTTGAGCTCTTGGTCTTCCACAGAATGGCCGCCGACAAGCAAGGCTCCCGCCTCTTCGACCTTTGATAATCCTCCTTTTATCACTTGCCGGAAGACATCTGCATCCATGGATTTAATAGGACAGGTGAGGATGTTCATGGCCAGCAGAGGTGTGCCTCCCATGGCATACACATCGCTTAGAGCATTCGCTGCAGTAATCTGACCAAAACGGTACGGATCATCAACGATGGGAGTAAAAAAATCCAGGGTCTGGATAAGAGCTGTTTCATCATTGAGACGATAGACCCCGGCGTCGTCGCAGGTTTCTGCTCCTACTATCAATCGGTCATTTTTGGGCAGGTTAATGCCGCAGAGTATCTGGCTCAGGTCCCCTGGGCCAAGTTTTGCGGCTCAACCGGAGGCTTTAACTGTGGATGTAAGTTTTATCATTTGCTGGTGTTTGGTTCTGATATATTGGTACGATTCGCGTTAATTTAGCCGGTTAAACATAAAAAAAAGGATAAACGGTGCTTTATAGTTGAATTTCAATGAAACTTATTATAAAGCTTTTTTATCAGATTTTGACAAAAGGCACAAAGATATTCGTTTCTTTGTGCCTTTCCCTTTTTTAAAGATTTTAACAACCCAATTGTTTGTTACGCAAACAAAGGATTATTTCATGAACAGCAGTAGCGTGCAGCACCTGGATGATGGAAGGCCGAAGCATGAATGCGGAGTATGTGGAATCTTTGGCCATGAGGATGCTGCTAAATTGAATTATTTCGGCCTGTATGCCCTGCAGCACAGGGGGCAGGAAAGTGCCGGGATTGTAGCATCGGATAATGGTAACGTTTCAATCTATAAAGCAATGGGGCTTGTCCCTGAGATATTTTCAGAGGAAATTTTGCAGGGTTTACCTGGCTCCATGGCAATGGGGCATGTGCGTTACTCCACAACAGGTGCTTCAAATGTAACGAATTCTCAGCCTTTACTGGTGACCCATAAAGGCCATACATTGGCCGTCGCCCATAATGGAAATCTGGTTAATTCCCTCGAACTTCGCCGAAATCTCGAAGAAAAAGGGTCAATTTTTCAGACTACAATGGATAGCGAGGTGATTCTTCATCTCATGGCCCGTACCACTGATCTCGGTCTGGGAAAAGCTCTCACTGAATCTTTTTCATGTTTGAAAGGTGCCTACTCAATCCTGATGATGACGGAAGACACCCTGATTGCTGTCCGGGACCCGGGTGGTTTTCGCCCGCTTTGCCTTGGCAAGCTGAATAACGGTGCCTGGATGGTTGCTTCCGAGACCTGTGCTCTGGATCTGGTTGAAGCGGAGTATGTTCGTGATGTGGAGCCTGGAGAGGTTCTTATCATTACAGAGTCCGGATTACGATCTATTTTTCCCTGGCCTAAACAAAAAACCAGCTTCTGCATCTTTGAGCAGGTCTATTTTGCCCGTCCTGATTCTGATATTTTTGGAATCAATGTGTATGAGGCACGCAAACGAATGGGAGAAGTCCTAGCCCGTGAAGCCAACATAGAAGGTGATTTTATCATGCCGTTTCCAGATTCCGGGAACTACGCAGCCATCGGATTTTCCAGGGAGTCAGGTATTCCTTTGGAGATGGGTATGATTAGAAATCATTATGTGGGACGAACATTCATCCAACCTACTCAGTCCATGCGTGATTTCAACGTAAGGGTGAAGCTTAATCCTGTTCGGGCCCTGTTAAAGGATAAACGGGTAATCATTGTTGAAGATTCAATCATCCGCGGAACCACTGGCAAAAGCAGAGTCAAAGCTCTCCGGGAAGCAGGGGCCAAGGAAGTTCACATGATGGTGAGTTGTCCTCCGACCCGTTTTGCCTGTTATTACGGGATCGATTTTCCTTCATCGGACCAGCTTATAGCAGCCCAGAATACGGTGGAGGAGACTGCTGCCTACCTTGGTCTCGATTCACTTCATTATCTCAGCCTGGACGGGCTGGTTGAGGCCACAGGACTTCCGACGGATGCCTTCTGTCTGGCTTGTTTTACCGGGTGTTACCCTGTTGAGCCAGATAAGAATTTCACTAAGGATGCTTTGGAGAGTTAGCCGATATGACAGGTAAATCTATTATAATTGATGTCTACGAGTGTAATGGCTGCGGGTCCTGTGTGGAAATTTGTCCGGAAGTTTTTGTTATGGATGACGGTGAAAAAGCCACTCTTATCGATTCGGAAGCAGAAATAACTGAAAAAGTAGAAGAAGCTGCAGCATATTGCCCCCAGAAGTGTATTCTTTTTGAGTAATCCGGCTTGTTGCTTTCCTTTATCTGATTACGTATGAAACTCAGTCAGCTTCACACGGCATCTGTGTAATCTATTGATAAAATTTAATAATTATGAAAGATTATGGGGCGTCATCCCCGCGTAGGCGGAGATGACGAACAGAAACAGCTGAGCTTTATACGTAATCAGATAAATTTGTGCTGACCACCGAATGCAGTGGCGGCGTGAGTGCAGGATTATTTACTGTGTACTGTTATTTACCCATTCATATTTGCAAAATCCAAAAGAACGGAATAGATTATTGAGTATTATAGAATAATTATGAATACAGATTAAAAGAGTCAGTTTTGCCGGGACTATTTACCGGAATTTATTTTATTACTCAATGGACAACCTTTTCCTCACAAAGCTGCTTGAATCCGGTTTCACAGACGATCCTCTTGATGAGATTCTAGCTGTGCTTGCATTGATGGTACCGGAATTCAAACGTACCCCTATCATTGATCTGCATCGGGAAATAGGCTTGATTTTTGCCGGCAAACATCCCGATTATCGACAGAGCAATACAAAATATCACAATCTTGATCATACTCACAGTGTCGTTCTTGCAACGGTACGAATTTTTCATGGCCTCTATTGTGACGGGTGGCCTGTTTCTGAAGAGACGTTACAAAAAGCTATATATAGCGCCTATTTCCATGATTGTGGATTGCTGCTCAAGAATTCCGAAGATGCTGCCACCGGAGCAACTTTCACAATAGGGCATGAAAAACGATCCATGTTTTTCATGGCGGACTACCTGAAAGCAAAAAAGTTTTCGCACCCTTTTATCACAGACTGTTCAGTTATAATTCAGTGTACAAACCTCAGCATTAATCCTGATTCCCTCTTTTTTCCTTCAGCTGAGATGCAGCTGGCCGCTTTTGCAGTGGGTTCTGCTGATATTCTTGCCCAGATGGCTGACAGATACTATCTCGAACGCCTACCACTCCTTTTTCAGGAACATCAGGAAGGGGGCATTGCCCACCATAATTCTGCCCTGGAGCTCATGCAGCAAACTTCCGATTTTTATCATAATGTTGTTGTTGATAGATTGTCGCGGGTATTTGGTAATCTCACAAAACTGATGCAGCTGCATTTTCGTGAACGGTGGGGAGTGGACCGGAATCTCTATCTGGAAAATATCAAGAAAAACGTCAAATATATCAAACTGATTGTGGAATCCTGCAGTGATGATATGGAATCAATACAGAAGTATTTACGACGAAACCCGCCATGCTGATCTTGTAATCGGTCTCAGGTTGGCCCAGCTGCACGCGCTCACAATCCGTAATATAGGTTGTAGGCTATAATTACGAATTGCGATCACGCACATCTGAGCCACCCTGAGACTGATTACAAGACTGATGTTATTCCTGGCCTTGAAGGTTATTCTTTTCGAATTTATTTTCACTTCGAGCAGTTAACAATAAATCACCGGAATCTTAATTCTGGCGCGGGTCCTTTCCTGTCTCAAACATTTCAAAAAGGTCATAAAAGAGGCGTGCAACAGCACTGAAATGGGTGGCAGAACCGGAGCTTGCATACGCTTTGGTCAGCTCCATGGCTCGTGCAAAGCTTTCCTGGCAGTCTGATTCTTCAGGCGTTTTCAATACCTTGACAAGACGCTCTCCGATTTCAGTGGTCACTTTATTTTCTTTAGACATTTTCCACATCCTTTAACATGTTTTCAATGACGGATAATCCTCCATTCCAGAAGGAAGGATCGTTAAGATCAATTTTAAACGGGGCCAGCAATTCAGCGGGTGATTGAGAACCGCCCTCCGAGAGGAGTTTGATGTATTTCGATATAAAACCATCCCCTTCATCCAGATATATCTGATAGAGCGAAAGAACCAGCAATTCACCAAAGGCATAGGAATAGACATAACCCGGAGTATGGAGGAAGTGCGGGATGTATGACCACCATATTTTGTAATGCTCACCAAGTGTTACAGAATCTCCAAACATTTCCTCCTGACTCTGCATCCACAGGGTGGAGAGCTCGTCAGTTGATATTTCACCTTTTTCCCGGCGATTGGTGTGAACCATATTTTCAAAGCGGTTCATGGAAATCTGGCGAAAAACTGTTGCAAAGATTGACTCCAGCTTCTGGCAGGTAAACGCCCGTCTTTCCGATGTATCTTTAAGTGTTTCCAGCTGCTTATGGAAAATAAGAAGCTCAGCGAAGACAGAAGCGGTTTCAGCTAGGACAAGGGGCGTGTCACTGTTAAAGTAGCCTTTTTCCCTGGCAAGATACTGGTGTATACCATGGCCCAGTTCATGGGCGACTGTGGAGACATCACGGAGGTTACCCGTGTAGTTCACAAGAACAAAAGGATTGGCATCCGGCACTGCAGGATGAGCAAATGCACCACCCCGTTTGCCTTCGAGCAATGGGGCATGGATCCAGTTCTCTTCAAAAAAGAGTGTGGCAATATCTGCCATTTCCGGGGAAAATGCACGAAATCCTTCCAGCACCATTTCCCGGCACTCCTGCCATGAGACCAGTCGATCGGGAAGGGAGGGGAGAGGTGCATAGCGATCATAATCATGGAGTTCAGTAAGCCCCAGCAGATCTTTTTTTAATGTATAATAGCGCTGGACAATATCATAACGGTCAGTGCAGCTGCTGACCAGAGCGTTAACAGTCTGATCATCCAGTTCATTGGAGAGATTCCTGGCACTGATCCATGATGGATAACTGCGCAGCCGGTCGTCAATCATTTTTTCCGCCAGAATTGTATTGAAAATATGGCTGAGGATATGCATCTGGCTCTTCAGACCTGCCGTGAGATCAAGGGCAGCCGTTTGTCTGACCTCGCGACTGGAATCGTACAGATCTGAAAGAACCTCTTCTTCGCTTCTCTTTTTTTCACCAAATTCCAGATGGCCCAGCAGTTTCTCAAAGAGTGTCAGCCAGCTGTCTCGTCCAACAGGTGAAAGTTCCACCAGAAGAGATTCTTCCGAGTGGGAGAGCAGATGCTTTGCATATTTGCGCAGATTTATGAGATAGTGACGATAAGGGGCAACATCCTCGGACTCAAGCAGTTTCTCTGCAGATTCCTGATCCATTTTGGCCCATTCCAGATCAAAGAAGACAAGCTCACTGTTGATCCGGCTTGCATCTTCTTTGCTTTTTTGCAGAAAAGCACCGGCTTCATCGTCTTTAACGCGGGTCACGAAATACAAAAAGGCATAGGTGTCAATACGGCCAAGGTTGACATGAATACGTTCCAGGCGCCTGACTGATCTGGCAAAAAAAGCGGGTTCAAGTTCCGCAAGTTTCCCCTCACAGTTTTCTCTCAGCATTTCTGCTTCCTGAGAACAGAGATCAAAATCATCTACCAGCAGTTCATCCTGCAGGGAGTCATAGAGAGTGTCAAGATTCCAGAGTACATCTGTTGTGCCGAGGTCTTTGTTAAGCGAAGTTGCCATAACGTGTCCTTATATCTATTTTTGATTTTTTCATTTTTGCAGGAATTCAACGATGCGGAAAGAGGAAAAAAACCAGCTACTTTTTATTTTTTCTGCATGAATACTTATTTCATAAACATCTGTAAAACGATTGTCATTAATTTTTCCCTTTAATCGTAAGGTGGTTAGCAGTTCGGCCCTGTTGTTCTCAGGAAAGTCTATAGCTGTATCATGGAATGTGAACTGCGTGTCAGGCAGCATTTTTTTCATCATGAGGATGTGGTCGGTAAGCGCCTTTTTATCAAAGTCACGATCAATATTAAAGGACTCAAAATGAATTGAACATGGTGTACTGCAGAGTTTTGCGGCAAGTGAAACTTTTTTTAGCACTGCCATGGGTGCGTCAGCAGGGGAGGAGGAAGCATATTCAGCAAGTGTTGACAGGTGGTTGCGGATCTTTTTCTCATCATTTGGCAGAAAGAAAAAAACAGTACCAACTCCAATCAGAATCAGCAGAAGAAGGAACAGGTTTTTATTCAAAAGATGACACCTCCGGCAATACGATCAATTTTCACCTGTCCGAAACGATGGCGGGACATGACTGTGGAACGATTATCACCCACAACATAGACATGCTCGTCAGCGATTGTTCTTGGTGCAAGATTCCATGGCAAACGATTCTGAACATATGGTTCTACCACCTGTTTTCCGTTAATATAGAGTATTCCCTCTCTAAACTCCAGGGTGTCTCCGGGTAGACCGACAACACGTTTCAGGAGCATTACACTTCGTCCGGTAAAACGGACGGTTACCACGTCAAAGCGCTCTATCGGAGTGAAAATATATTTCAATCTCCAGCAGAAATTAAAGGAACCGTCATGATAAGTCGGTTCCATGCTCTGTCCTTCAATGTGCAGCGGAATGAGAAGATAGCTGAAAATGAGATAACTGCTGAGCCCGATGAAAATAACACGCCTGAGGTAACCCCTGTTCAGTGAGGGGAAGAAAAACCTTTTTATTCTACCGGAGATAGTCATTTAGCCCATCCTGTATGCACAATGGCTTACGAGCCTGCGTTGGGGGTAAATAGAGTGTTGCCCAACTTGTCTTTGAAGGCAGCAATCGCGTGCTGGCCTTCAGGAGAGGTCAGCCAGATAACAAAGTTCATGGAAGAGCGGTAATCGATGTGGGGATGGTTTCTGGGATTAACAATCATCACGCCATATTGATTAAAGAGGGACGGATCACCTTCAAAAAGGATGGCGAGATTCAGTTTTTCCTGATTTTCGATGGTGTACCAGGTTGCCCGGTCGGAAATTGTATAGGCTTTTTTTTCTGCTGCAGCACGGATTGTTTCCATCATTCCCTGACCAACAGAAATATACCATTCGTCCATTAATCCGGGCATTTCTCCAGTACCTGCCCAGATACGGTTTTCACGCATATTGATGTCGGAATTATCGCCCCTTGAGGCAAAGCTGGACTTGGCTTGCCGAATTTTTGTAAAAGCGCCGACAACCTTTTCTGTTCCTTTTATTCCTGCAGGATCATTCTTCGGGCCAAGGATAACAAAGTCATTGTACATGACCCTTTCCCTGTCTATAAAATAGCCCTCTTCAGCCAGTTTTATCTCCATTTCTTCAGCGTGGACAAGAACAACATCAACTTCTCCTTTCTGCCCTGATGCCAATGCGTCATCGGTATCAACCGCCATGACCTGCACCTCAATGCCGGTGTCTTTTGTGAAAAGAGGGAGTAGATAGTCCAGCAGACCTGAATTCTGGGTAGAAGTTGTGGATGCACATTTAATGGTATCGCCACCATACAGGACCGTAGGCAGAAGGCAAAAAATAAAGAAGAATGAAAGAATTTTTTTGTGCATGGTAATTTGTAGATTGATGATGAAAAAGTGATGGTTTTTTACATAGCCAGGATTACTACTGTCAGTTGTTTTGAGGAAGAGTCACCCGGATTTCAATGGTTTTTATATCTTTGCTTCCAAGTTTCAGGGAGCCCACAAGACCACTGATCGTCCCGGCCAGAGCATCCTGAACAAAATCTTTCATTGGTACACGGTTGCCATTTACCAGAAGAGTGGTCTGATCGCACTCTTTGCCGGCATCCTGGAGGAAGCGTTTTTCAATAAATGCGGCAATCTCTGCTGCTTCATTTAAGCGAAAAATATAGTCGCCGCTGATTTTTTCATCACTGGCCACAGCAATTACGCCGCTCACCTGATCACGCAGGAGCTGCTCGCTATTGCGGAAAACTTCAATTTTGGCAATTTGTCTGGCGTTTTTAAAACCTTCGCCAATGACAATATCCACCTCCGGAAAATAACGATACGCCAGAGTGGTCAAGGATTGGCCGCTATTATCCGTCATCATCACCATTTGGTCCGGGGCCACCAGCATAACCGCGTCTGCTCCTGCTTTCCGGTGGGTGTCAGTGTCTGTACCCGGTGTGTCAAAGGCAATGCCTGTCTCTTTGGTGGATTTAATCACAGCCACCTGGTAGCCAAGCTGTTTCAGATGGCGCACGACCTGAGAAGCCAGTGTTGTCTTGCCGGAATCATGCCAGCCGATGAATGTTACAATAGGTACCATAGTGGAATAAATATACCGTTTTCCACTGGAAAAAACAAGATTGTGATTTAGTCGTACTGAAGTGTGACTGATGGAATTGAGAAGGATAAGGTCAATAAGGGGGGCAAGTCCGCTTTTGACTTTTGGCTACTGCCTTCATTATCATATTCAGCTCTTTTGAGAGTTGTTTATCATTTTTAATTCGCGATTTAACCCTTTGAACTATACTGCTCACCGTACTGTAGTTTTTGATTCCAAACTCCATGCCTACACACGGAAGCGTCATATGGCATAAATGGCGAACAAGGTAAACAGACACATCTCTGGGCAGATTCTCACTACCTCTTCTCGATACCAGCATTTCTTTTCTGGATACCCCGTAGAAATCACATACTGCCAGAATCACCTTTTCAACATCCGGGGCAAGAGATTTCGATTCAGGTATTTCCGGTTGGTTTGCCAGGTCATAAAATTTATCCCGGATAGACTCTTTAAACAGATCACTTCCAAGAATAGACGGCAGGTTTTTCAGAGAATAGAATCCCTCAACCTCTTCCGGTTCTCCCTTCGAGACAAAATCAATATACGCTGATCTTTGTCTTTTTTTTACAGGTGTGAGCATGGCAAGCAGTCTATCCTTGTGTAGCCATGATCATTTTTTTGCCTGCGACATATATCCCTGATGACTGCTCCAGCTATAATCATCAGGAGTCTTGACAATACCTGCCTTGAGAGGATTTCTGTGGATGTATCGAAGGACCTCAAGGACGTGATTATCGGCATCAATCAGGACTGCCTTATAGCGACCACGAAAGAGCGGCCCCTCCTTTTTGTGGCCACGATTGAAACGCTGAGTATAAACCCCGTTTATATGTCGCATCCCGCGAGACAGATTACTGTCTGGTGTCTGAATCAATAGGTGGTAATGGTTCGACATCAGGCAAAAGGCGGATATCCTGAAATTCCAAAGCTCAGACGCTTCCTGAAGAACCTTTATAAAAGCTTCTCGGTCTGTATCAGTAAAAAATATTTTTTCACTCCTTCTGCCCCGGTTCATTACATGATACCAGGCATCCGGATATTCAATGCGTAAAGGTCTAGACATAATTCTCTCTTAGTATGAATTGTCAAACAAGTCAAAAGCGGACTTGACCCCTTTCCTTCTAATACCGTGAAGAACCGGAAGGAGAGGTTCGTATTCTCCTTTATGGTCATTACCGGATCGCCTATATCATCACTGATAATTCCATTGATATTTTAGGGGTTTTTCACGGTGCATTGCAAATTGAAAGATACTTGCTCTGAGTAGATCCAAGTCTTTCCTTACGGCAGCGGTCCGCCTGGGCCTGGGTTGTAATTCTGTGTGCCGGGTGCTGCTTCCTTGTCCGGATTCCGGGGTGGATTCATGTTGGTTTAGATATTTGGCGCAGACCGAAAAAGATCGGACTGCGCAAGGGAAGCGGTTCCGTTCCAACCCTGCCGGACATTGCTCCACCACCCGCCCGCCGCATACCCGGCAGGACTTCCACTACACCGCTTATAGACTCCCACCCACCCGCACGTTTTAAGTTCGGTGTTAGCTCTGGGGCGCATTGTAACGCTCCCTGTCTGTCACTCTGTTTGCAAAAAGACGCAAACAAAGCGCCAGCCAGTCCGCTCGCATAAGGTCGTTTATGTTTA
>DQTH01000130.1 GCA_015662865.1 Desulfocapsa sulfexigens | reverse complement strand
TTTATATGTTCTTTGGGGGCATCTGCTATCATGTCTGTTTCAATAAGCCCCGGCGCCACCACATTGACCCTGATGCCGAGTCTTGCCACTTCAGAAGCCACAACCCTGCTGGCTGCACCCAGTCCTGCTTTTGCAGCAGAATAGTTTGCCTGGCCGCGATTGGGCATGAGTGCAGAAGCAGACGAAAGAGATACAACGGATCCGCTCCGGGCGCGGACCATTTTTTCTATCACAGGCCGGGTCATATTATAAAAACCGTTCAAACTTGTATCAACAACGGCTTGCCAGCTTTCATGCTCCATCATCATGAACAGTCCATCATGGATAATACCCGCATTATTGATAAGTACATCAATCCTGCCCAGACGTTCACCTATATCAGCAACGACTTCTTCTGTCTTTTCATTATCACGGACATCAAAACCATAGATTTCACCACTGCTGCCGACTTTTTCCACCATGTCCAATGTCTGTTCTGCACTGACCTGATCAGATAGATAATTAATCACTGTATAATATCCAGCTCGGGCCAGCTCCACGGCAATTGCTCTGCCGATCCCCTTGGCTGCACCGGTTATAATGGCAACCCTTTTGTCCTGTTCTTTCTTCATATTCTTTTTCTTTATGTGGCTCTATACGAAACTCAACAAAAAACGTTTTTTGTTACTGACAGCCTGTGCAAGCTGGATTCCCGCCTTCGCGGGAATGACATATAGCCGATTCCTTGTTACTCCAGCGGAGGCGCGAATCCAGAATATTGCCGGCTAAGTTTCGTAGCCACTTTTTTTTATAACTGAAACAGTTGCAGGGTCATTTCTCCAACCAGAGTGTCGCCCATATGCAACACACAGGAAACTTCCCGAAGATTTTCATAGTTATGACTGTTTTCCGAACGAGTCACAACCGTACTTCCCAACGGCAGGTAATCGATATAAAACTTTGCCCGTTTCACTCCAACCAGCCAGCCCATTTTATTTGAATCAACCCCTTGAGTCCGGATCCTATCCAAACCATTGCAGACCCCGGCTGTCTGGGCAGCAAGTTCCACCATGATCAATGGCTGCACTCCACTCTCGTCAGCAAGAGGAAATGAAGCACTCATCACTGATTCAGTAAGCGCATGTGTTTCATCTGCCTCGAGCACATTTGTTATCAGCACCATGTCGCCACGATGCGGCAGAATATCTTCTAAAGTAAATTCTTCAAGTTCAATGGTCATTCTCTCTGCACCTGTTGCATGCTGGATCGCTGGAGAAACATCAATCGGACAGACAACATACCATGCATGGAATTAGACGTCAAAAACGATGCAAAAGGACGGTATAAAATGAAGAAAGGGAAAGAAAGGAGAAAAAAATTCCAGGCTTGCCTGTAAGGGATTCTCTGGGAAAGAACCCTTACAGGCAGTTCATCTAATTACTTAAATTGATTGGTCAGCTTCCTGAAAACTGCAATCTGATCAACAAGATGCTCTGCTGTTTTCCTGATTTCATCACCACTGCCAGAAAGATTCGATACAATCTCGCTGGTTTCGGCAATATTTTGTGCTATTTCCGAAGAAACAGCAGAGGTCTGAGCAACATTTTCATTAACTTCGGCAATACCTTCAGCTGCCTGGACAGCATTCTGAGAAATTTCACTGGATGTCGAACTTTGTTCCTGCACTGCCATACTGATTTCCGTTACTATGGCATCAACGTCACCAATGACCTCACTGATCTGTCGAATTTCGGTGACCGTTTCATTGGTTGATCCCTGGATTGAAGCAATTTTCTTTTTGATTTCTCCTGTCGCATCGGAGGTCTGTTTCGCTAGTTCCTTGATTTCATTTGCAACAACGGCAAATCCCTTTCCAGCTTCCCCTGCCCGTGCAGCTTCTATGGTTGCATTTAAAGCAAGAAGATTGATCTGTTCAGAAATTTCAGTTATCACTTCGGTTACTTTACTGATTTCTGTTGCGGCGCTGCCAAGAGCATCTATCTTGTCAGATGAATTTGCAGCCAGCAACACTGCCTGACGTGTAATTTCCTGAGCTTTAAGAGTCTGCTTTTCTTCTTCTGCAACAGATGCAAGAATTTCCTCAATGGCATCTGACACAAGATTGGCATTGGTGGATGCCAACTCAGTTGCGGCAGCTACTGAATGCATATTGCTGCTCATTTCTTCAGTTGCCGCTGCAACACTGTCTGCCTGATCAGAGGCTGCTCTTGTTCCTTCTGACAAATCGGTCGAGATATGGGATAAAGATTCCGATGAATTCATCAGGGCTGATGCCTCTTCATGGATTTGGCTGATTACACCAGCCAGCTTATTGGACATTTCAGCAAGACCATTGCCAATGGAGGCGATTTCATCGTGACCACTCACTTTAATGGCAGTTGAGAAATTCCCATTACTCATTTTCGTGGTTGCATCGTAAATCTGGGATAATCGTTTACCAACTCCCACCAGAACAGAAAAGAATAGAGAGAAAAACAACAACAGGGCAACACCGACTGCCAGCATCAGAATATACATTGCCTTGATTGTTTTATTCAATGCAGTACCGGCTTTTTCCTCCAATATACGGACATGCTTCTCAAGCACCTCAAAGGCCTTAAAAGCAGGGGAATCATCTATTTTGACAGTTTTATCTATCTCTGTAGGATTACTTCCGTTTTGATGCATACTAATTGAAGTGGTCATTGCCTTTGCATATTTTTCAGCAACACCTTCAATAGTGGAAAGAGCTGCCCTTTCCTCCTGTGAAATATCAAGCTGTTCATAGGTTACAAAGGCCTTATTCATACGCTGTCTATTATTTTCAAATCGATCTGCATACTTTTGAGTGCCCCGCAGAACATGATTCTTAAAATTATGGATAAAGCCGCCATATCCAAATTGTGAAAACTGGGGTATGCATATAACTCCAGCACATACCACATATTGTGGTCACTCGTTATCGAATGGGTCAAGATTTG
>DQTH01000197.1 GCA_015662865.1 Desulfocapsa sulfexigens | reverse complement strand
GGATGACACCGCCACGATCACTTGTAATTCTTTTGTTTTACCAATTCCTTATGTCTTCACCATATGAAGTTGGCTGAGTTTCATACGTAATCAGAATAATGTTTGTCCTAACCCATATTTCTCATGAACATTTTGTTCAAAAGTAGATAATAAATTAAGATTACTATGGAATTACTGAGCAAGACGATTGGTTCCTTTTTCATAAAATGTTCACCGAAGGCGAATCAATATAACTGCATCTGCAGCGTCTCTGATCCAACAGCCATAGGCGACTATTGCCCATTGGGTCATTCCTCGCATATGCAGTCGTCTCAACTCCTGAGAAATGCGGGCTAAACAAACATTTCCATGCCTGAGGTTGTAATGTGCTGATTCGTGATCTGCTGCATCTTGCCTGTGTACGGCTTGAAAATGCCGGAGTTGATACGCCGGAAATAGATGCAGGACTACTTTTAAGCCATTGTCTTGGTAAATCCCGAACCGCACTGTATCTCATTCCTGATGTTGAACCGGATGCAGAATGTGAGGCACAATTTCTTAATTTTTTGCAACGCCGTGAACAGCGTGAGCCTCTTGCCTATATCCTTGGTTGTCAGGAGTTTTGGTCACTCGACTTTCTAGTTAGCCCTGATGTTTTGATTCCACGACCTGAGACGGAACTGCTCTTGGAGAAAGTGATTGCAACTTGCAGAGACTGCTCTAGCAGTTCCGGAGCTTTCCTTGATCTCTGTTGTGGAAGTGGTGTGATTGCAATTGTTCTTGCAAAAGAACTTGGCAGAAAAGTGCTGGCCGTTGATATATCCATGGGAGCCCTTATGATAGCTCGGGAAAATGCCAGCAGGCATGGTGTCGCCCATCTCATCGATTTTGTACAGAGTGATCTCTTAACAGCTTTTTCCATCGCGCCCTGTTTTTCCCTTGTTGTCTCAAATCCTCCTTATGTAAGCAAGCAAGATATCAAAAGGGGTCTGCAACCCGAAGTTGATCGCTACGAGCCTCATCTTGCACTGGATGGTGGAGATGAAGGGTTGGATATAATTCGGAGAATTCGTGATGAAGTTCTTCCGAGAATGTTGCCAGGTGCAGATTTATTCATGGAAATAGGTGCTGAGCAGTATCCTGATATTCTTTCTCTTTACAAAAAAATTACAACATATGAGGGAATGTTTGCAGAAGTTGGGGTAGATAAAGACTATAGTGGTCATGATCGTATATTCCACATTAAATTAAATCATCAGAACAGTAATTAAACAGAGTTGGCGGGATAATAATAGCATGGAAAAATTAGTAATTGAGGGTGGAAAACCATTAAACGGTGAAGTAAGGATCAGCGGAGCTAAAAATGCTGCACTCCCTCTTATTGCTGCAACTCTGCTGGCTCCTGGAGTTCATGTCCTTCACAATGTACCTGATCTTCGTGATACCAGAACAATTCTTCGACTCCTGGAATCTTTGGGACTCGTATGGGAAAGAGAGGGAACCACACTGAAAATAGATGGCAGTGGGTTGCGTTACTCAGAGGCTTCCTATGAACTTGTGAAAACCATGAGAGCATCTGTTCTTGTCCTTGGTCCACTTCTTGCCCGACTTGGACGAGCTAAGGTTTCTCTCCCTGGTGGCTGTGCCATTGGAGCCCGTCCTATAAATTTTCATCTTATGGGTTTTGAGCAGCTCGGAGTTTGCTGTGAACTCGAACATGGTTATGTTGATGCCCATATTGAAGGACGAATGCAGGGAGGAACTGTTTATTTCGACATTCCTTCAGTGACCGGTACGGAAAATCTGCTCATGGCTGCATCTCTTGCCAAAGGAGAAACCGTCATTAAAAATGCAGCTCGTGAGCCTGAAATCGGGAATCTGATTGATATGCTTTCTGCCATGGGTGCAGAAATCGAAGGAAAAGGCAGCGACAGGCTGGTTGTCCATGGAGTGGAACAACTGACAGCTGCTGAAAGTACAATTATTCCTGATCGTATTGAAGCCGGCACCTACGCCATCGCAATCGGTGCAGCCGGAGGGGATTCGATTATTAAAGGCTGTGATCCTGGCCATTTGCCTTCGCTACTTGAAAAACTTCGACTTGCCGGAATTAAAATTGAAGTGGGTGAGGATTACTTGCGTGTGATGGCTTCTCCTCTGAAGAATTCCATTCATCCGGTGGATGTGACCACCATGCCTTATCCAGGCTATCCAACGGACCTTCAGGCGCAGTTCATGGCTCTTATGGCATGCAGCAGCGGGCTCAGTGTGATCCATGAAACTATTTTTGAAAACAGGTTTATGCATGTGGCGGAGTTGCAGCGGATGGGCGCAACTATCCAGATTGATGGTCGTATTGCCATGGTCAAGGGTTTGGAGAACAAGAGGCTTAAGGGCGCGCAGGTTATGGCAACGGATTTAAGGGCCAGTTCTTCTCTTGTCATTGCAGGGCTGGCAGCAGAGGGGCGAACCGATATCTCAAGGATATACCACCTGGAACGTGGTTATGAAAATATGGTTGATAAGCTGACCGGGTTAGGTGCAGCAGTCTGGAAAGAGAATGAATGAGGTGCCTGTGAAGGCTTACGGTATTGAGTATGTGAAAAGGTAATAGTTACAAAACCTGTGATTGGCACGCGCGCTTATGGAAGAGGAAACCAGAGCGTGAATTTTGCCCCTCCGAGCTCGGATTTGTCAACCTCGATGCTTCCATGGTGCTCTCCTATCATCTGTTTAACAATGGCCAACCCAAGTCCAGTTCCATCAACTCGTCTTGTATAAAAAGGCTCAAATATTTTTTCTTCCTTCCCGGGAATGATTCCAGAACCATTGTCCTCCACTGTTATTTTTATTCTGTATCCCTCTTCCGTACCACGTATTTCTTCAGCCGTGATCCGTATTGTTTCCTCTCCAATCGGCACAAAGGCAATGGCATTCTGCAGGAGATGGTTAAGAATTGTAAAAAGCTGATACTGATCAGCCCATATATCAATAACGTCACCTATCCGGATATCAAGTACACAGGTGTCCGGCCAGGATGGGGCTACTTTTGCCACCTGTACAACTTCATCCAGACATCTTTTGAGCGAAAACCAGTCATATTCAACATGTTCAGGCCTGGCAAATTTCAGGAAATCAGAGACTGTATTTGATAACCTGTCTGATTCTCGGAGAATTATATTGATCAGCTCAGCGTTGGTCTGCTCGCTTGGAGAGGGAAGCTGTTTCAGTTCCTTGGCAAGTACCTGAGCAGAACCGGATATTGCCGTTAGTGGATTCCGGAAATCGTGTGCAATTCCGGCCCCCATTCGGCCAATGGCAGCAAGCTTTTCTGCCTGCTGCATCTGTTTTTCCAGCCTTTCCACTTCACTGATGTCCTGAATGGTAATAACCCGGCTGTTTTCAGAATCTTCAGTACTACTGTAAGGTTCTTCATTTCCCATAGCCTGCTTATACAGTAATTTTCCATAAGAGTATCCAATACGCGTTTTTTCACCGTTCTTTCGTATGAGTGCTGCAGAGTGGCGCGATCCTTTGCCCGTAAAGGTTACATCCGGGAAAACTGAGTGAAACTCATTATTCAGCAATTCATCAACTGTGTAACCTGTGATCTGGCTTGCAGCATTATTGGCTGAAGTGATTTTATTGCTTTCGTCTGTTGTGATGATGCCGGTGCTGATATCATCAAAAATCTGTTTGTAGAGAAGGCTCAATCTATCAAAGTCACGGACAGAGTCGGAAAGAGCATCTTCAGTTTTTCTGAGACGTCCGGCAAAAAGGCTGCTTAGAACTGCGATCAGAAAGAAAAGAAGACCATAAACTGCGAACAGGTTCAGTGTAGCCAGGCTGTCCTGCGGGATATCGTAATATGGAACCTGCAGAAAGGCAGGAAAAATATGATAATACGTGAGTGCCAGAACAAAGGCATATTGCAGGGTGGCCGCACCGGCTGAAATGAGTCCACCCAAGCGGGGAGTAATAAGACCACCGGCAATGATTGGGAAGAAATAAATCGGCGAGAAAAGAGAGAGTGTTCCACCAGTATAATAGATGAGGATAGATACAAAAACAGTATCCAGAAGGTTTTGGATGATGCCGAATCGTCTGGATACATTATTTTTCTGAAGAAGTCTGAGGCCGGCTGCAATGGAAGAGAGGTAAACAGTTACAATGAAAAAGAATAAGTGTGTGGGAGGGAGGACAACTATATTGAATTGACCTGACTGCAGGTAAGCACTTAAGCCCAGGAGGATGGTGTAAAGTATAACACGAAGGAACAGCACCCAGAGCAACTGATTGACAAGCAATCTGTCAACGGTGTCTTCATAGGGTGTTAAGTGAACAGTTTGCTCAGAAGTCATCAGTGATCACCCGATGCCATACTTTTTAACTTTATAGCGCAACGAGCGAAAACTGATGCGGAGGAGATCAGCGGCGCCCATCTTTGAATTATTACTTTTCTTTAGCGCAGCAGTGAGAAATTTTTTTTCAGTTTCTGCCATAACTTCTTCCAATCCCATGGAATAGAGTTCTTCGTCGTCTGCAACAACCTGGAAAGGGGAAGCTGCATTGGAAGTATTGGAATCAGCTCTTCCACTACGAAAGGTTGATAAAGTCAGGCTTTCGGGAAGGATGATATTTGATGATTCAAGAGCCACCCCCCGTTCAATGATGTTTTCCAGCTCCCGAACATTACCCGGGAAATCATAGTTCATCAAAACTTCCATGGCATAGGAAGACATCTCCTGGACTTCCTTACCAAAAAGATCGGAGTATTTTTTCAGGAAAAAATCAACAAGGAGTGGAACATCCCCTTTTCGTTCTCGAAGGGGTGGAACCCGGAGTGGCACAACAGCGAGCCGATAGAAAAGATCCTCTCTGAACCTGCCTGCCATTATCTCTTCTTCTAAAATCTTATTTGTTGCAGCAATAATTCGAACATTAACGTTTTGTACCTTAATTCCACCCACGGGTTTAACTTCACGTTCCTGGAGCACCCGCAATAATTTTGTCTGAATAATCGGGGTGAGTTCCCCAATCTCATCAAGAAAGGCTGTTCCGTTGTCTGCCATTTGAAACAAGCCCTGTTTGTCGTTGATGGCACCGGTAAATGATCCTTTGACATGACCAAACAATTCACTTTCCATCAGTTCTTCAGGGATAGCGCTGCAGGTAATAGGAACAAAATCCTGCTCAACTACCAGTGAATGGCGGTGGATGGCCTTAGCCACGAGTTCTTTGCCGGTTCCGGATTCGCCAAAAATAAGAACATTGGCAGGTGTCGGGGCAACACGTTTGATCATTTCAAAAATCTTTATCATTTCCCGACTTTCACCAATGATTTCAGGAAATGATGCAGAGATTGACTTTGCTTCAGCAAGCGGATCGTTTTTGGAAGTTGCTGCCAGAATGACAGCTTTGATCTCATCAACGTTAAAGGGTTTGCTGATGTAATCAAATGCGCCGTTTTTCATGGCATAGACTGCGTCATCTGGGGAGGCGAATGCAGTGATCATAACAACCGGCAGGGCAGGTTGCTGCTCTTTGATGGAACCAAGCAGCTCAAGGCCGGTCATTCCATCCATGCGGATGTCGGTTATGACAAGGTTAAAGGCAGTCTTTTCAATTAATTTTAGAGCCTGCTTGCCGCCGGGAGCTGTTTCCACCTGATATCCCTCTTTCACAAGGAGGATTTTGAGGAAGTCCCGCATACTGCGTTCATCATCAACAACGAGGATAGAAGTCATTGTATTTTTATATTGAAAAAGAAAAATTTGAAAATGGAGTTAAAAGTATTTTTAGATATGTTTAACGTACTGCATTCATCTGGAATATTCCAATTCTTATATGGCAGAGGGAGTACTATTTTTTCAGCAGAGTTTCAGTGCTGATCAGAATTTTGTATAAGCTGTTCTTTTTCTTTTCTGCTCAACCGTTTTATCTGGTATTCCCTTCTTGCTGCTGTGGCTCGGGAAGGGAATTCTTCGGAATAAACGAGTTTGACAGGCCTTCGACCACGTGTGTACTTTGCCCCTTTAGCTGTGAAATTATGATCATGAAGCCGTTGTGTGAGGTCTGTCGTGATGCCTGTATATAGTGTTTGATCTTTACAGCGGAGAAGATAGGTAAACCATGATTGTTCAGATTTTCTGTTCATGTAACATTCCGCACAGCAAAAAAAAACCTGAGCCAGCTTCTTGGAAAAAGAAGATAGCCCAGGTCTCTATGAACTGCAAAGTTGAAGAACGTAACCCTTATTTCTTATGGGTTGCTCTCATGGTTTTGGCAAGTTCTTTTACTTCACCAAGATCTTCGGTCATCATGTTCCAGCCATACCAGTAGGCATAGTCCGGGTTAACATGGAAGAAGGCCTGGTATGCGCGCATACGATGTTTCATGTACATGCGTACCAGAATCTGGTCAATGTAGGAAAGTTTATCCAGCTCCTGATCCCAGTTTGCACCATTGGTGTGCATCATGGTGAGGAGGAAAGGATAGTTGTGGGGATATGATGCAGGTTTCTCAATGATTCCATCTTTGTAAAGTGCAGCAACTGTTTCAATGGCTTCTGCCATCAGACGATCCGCTTTACCAAGGATAGAGTCACCCATTTCCAACACCTCTCTGGCATAGGACTCAGAGTGGCATTGGGTACAGGTTTTGAGCATTTTATTGCGTTCTTTTTCCCAGGAAGCCTGGTCGAGTCTTGCCATATCTACTGCTTTAACAGCATCAAGGATGGCTGTGGGCTCGCCGGTTTCAGGATTCAGCACGCCAAGGGCTTTGAGGATGGTTACGCGATCAGCAGCTTCCTGTTTATCCTCAGGAAGTGGCAGACGTACACCAAGGAATCCCCATGCTGTATGGTTTTCATGAGTTCCGTCAGGAAGATGACAGGTCTGACAGGTGGGAGCAGTTGCTGCTTCTGGTAAATCGCCTGCAAGTTTTGCAAAGTAGCGCATACCGTGTTTAGAGCTTGACCACATCTCCCATTGGGGATGGTCATAACCCATATGGCACTGCTGACAGGCTCTTGGGTTACTGGCTTCTTTTTTGGAAAAGGTATGACGGGTATGACACTCGTCACAGGAGTTGGCCTGATAACGATATCCGGCATCATGCTGAGCTTTCAGCTGCTCTTCGGTTCGGATACCCATGTTATGACAGCCACCACAACCACGGCCACCCTCGATCAGCTCATCAGGCGCCATGTGAGTGCCGGGAATCGCGTTGAGAACCGTCCAGCCAAAGTTATGTTTACCTTTGACAAAAGAGTTGAACTGCTCCTCGTGACATTCAGCACATACTGCTTCGCTGGGCAGTTTTGCTTTTTTGTAATCTTCTGCAGTTGAATGTTCCTCTCCGTGACAGGTAGAACAGGTAACATCATTTTTTGAATGCTCTGATATTTTCCAGTCCTGTACCATGCCAGGGGATACCTTGGTGTGACATTCGATGCATTTGTCTGCTGCAGCAGCAATTCCTGCTGTGGACAACAGAACAACGGCACCGGCTGTCAATACTGTTTTCAATGTAATCATTTTCCCTCCCAGTGGTGAAAATGGTTAGTATTGTATCCATGTGTCGCTTCTCGACAATGGATGGTAATTGTGAAACTAGAAGTATTAACGAAAGTGAAGCATAGTTCCTTGACATAAGTCAACCTTTTTTCTGACACAACGGTTGTTTTTTCAAAGCCTACGCTTATTTATGGGAGCTGTCAGCTGTAACGTTCTGTTGATTTAAATAAAGGTATCCTCTTGTCAGAGAGGGGGATTTAAGGTAAAAAGAAGAGGAAAATTTATGAGCATTAAAGGAGGGGGAAATGGGGAATGGCACCAGTGATAAGAACAAGAATACAAACGAAGACGGGCAGCAGTTTGAATCCCAGGCTCTGACAGAGCATCTGCGTGAATTACGTTCCTGTCTTATAAAATCTTTTCTCGTAATTATTCTTGGGTTTGCGGTTTCCTACGCCTTTATTAAACCAATCGGGACCTGGTTTTTTAAACCTTTAATTGATGTCCTTCCTGAAGGCGGTTCTCTGATTTTCACATCATACCAGGAAGGGTTTTTTTTTATCTAAAGCTCGCCCTTGTCTGCGGAATTCTTCTTGCCAGTCCTGTTATTTTTTATCAGATCTGGGCCTTCATAGCTCCTGGTCTGTATAAGCATGAAAAAAGGGTGCTGCTCCCTTTTACTCTCCTCTCCACCGTGTGTTTTCTCGGTGGTTCTGCTTTTGGTTATCTTGTCGTTTTTCCTCCGGCTTTTCGGTTTCTGGTAGGGTATTCCAATGAATTTCTTACTTCAATGCCTGCAGTAAGTGAATATTTTTCCCTGGCGTTGCGACTGCTTATTGCCTTTGGAGTAATTTTTGAAATGCCGATTCTGATGGTATTTCTCGCTAAAATGGGTGTTGTCAGTGTTGCTTTTCTCAATAAAAATCGTAAGTATGCCATCCTTATCAATTTTATTATTGCAGCCATCCTCACTCCCACTCCTGATGTGGTGAATCAGATGATGATGGGAATTCCTCTTCTGATTCTTTATGAAATTAGCGTGATATCAGTATATTTTTTCGGGAAAAAGAGTTTTGCCGGGTTTCTGGAAGACGAGACAAAGGAATCCTCTGCAGAATTGCCTAAAACAAAAGAATAAATTTTTCAATATCCTGAATCCGTGAGCGTGCGCCGGTGATGTAGTCCGGTCATTTTGAATATTTTTATAATAGTTTACTATATCAAGGTGTTCATGATGGCCGTGATGCATTGCCTGCCCACGCCCCGCAGGGTGGCGGGTGACTTTTCTGAGTATGACACAATTCTCTACTTGTTGCGTTAAATCAACGAATTGTCCTCGAAAAAATCACCCCGCCGTCACGGATTCAGGAATATATCCGCCGGGTGTGGATTTTCATATCTGAACACGGTATAAAGAGTATGCAATATCAAAATGATGAAGAATAAGAAATGGAGATTACTATGAGCAACAGTGCAGATTATGCAAAGCTTCTTGAGACTGGTCGTCCACCAAACATTAAAGAGCTTTTTCCCCATTCCCACGCTTTGATTGTCAGTGGTAAGGTGATTGACAGAGCACTGATGGCCAAAGGCGGTGCTATGACCATGGCAGCCAACGGCAGAAATTATTTTATTATTCGAGGTGCATTGCAGGCAGCTCAAAGGGCAAACAGTGCCATCATTATTGAAATTGCACGATCAGAAGGTGGTGCCAATGCCTATTGTGCTGTCAACTACTGGAATATGGCCCGCATTGTAGACAACCTCTGCAATGAGATGGAGATAACGATTCCGGTGGCAATTCATGCAGATCATTACGGCATCAAGCAGGAAGGTGATCTGGCTATGGCCAAGGTGGAAATCCCTTCTATCTTTGATGCTGGAATTACTTCCATTGCTGTTGATGCATCCCATATGCCTGATGATAAAAATCTTCTGGCTAATCTGGAACTGAACAGCTGTATTCCTGACTGGGCGGGTCTTGAAACTGAAGTTGGCGAGATCAAAGGTGCCCAGGGCCTGTCCACAGTGGATGATGCATCTTTTTTGATTAAGGGCTTGGATGCACATGGAATATGTGCTGACTGGATTGCGCTGAACAATGGGACAACTCATGGTATTGAGGCGTCAGGTCAGGGGATACAGGTTGAGTTGACCGGGCAGATTCATAAAGCACTGGCACCCTATGGAACCTCAGGAGCACAACATGGAACTTCCGGAAACAGCTCGGAGAGACTGCGTTCCATAAGCAAAGAAACTGCGACCACCAAAGCCAATGTTGCCACAGCTCTGCAGATGGTATCCTGGGGCCTTGATGTGAATGACTATGGTAATGCCCTTCTTGATGAGACCGGCAGCTTCAGAAAAGTTAAAGGTGAAGGGGTTACGGAAGAAATGTGGGAACAGATGCTTGCCTGTGCAGATGCAAACGGCTGGAAAGGCGGTGCATTTAAACAACTGAATGTCCTGTTTGAAACAAAACTGCTGGGGCAGGCCGCTGATATCCGTGCACGGATGAGTAAACGAGTGGAAGATTTTGTTTATAATATGCTTGTAAATGTTTTTTCTGCAGAAGATTCAGCAGATTTTGCAAAAGATATACTCTTAAAAGCCGGCTCCTACGATCTCGGTGCCAAGGCTGAACGAATTGAAGATCCTGCAGAATGGACAAAAGAACAGATTATTGCCAAAGCTGCAGAACTTGATACTGATAAAGGACCTGATGGGGATTTTGATGACTGAGGAAAAGATGAAAATGAAAAAAATTCTGGTAACTGGTACGGCCGGTTTTATCGGATCGTTTCTTGCCAGAACACTCCGCGAATCCGGTTGTGAAGTAATCGGTATTGACACCATAACCGATTACTATGATGTTGATTTAAAGAAAGATCGACTGGCTCGGATTGCTGGAGGTGAAGGTTTTCAAAATCTTGAGCTGGATATTTCTGATCGGGCGGCCATGGAAAAACTGTTCACCGATCACAGCTTTGATGCTGTGGTAAATCTTGCAGCACAGCCTGGAGTCAGGTATTCCCTTATTAATCCAGCTTCTTACATTGATACCAACCTTGTTGGTTTTGCCAATCTTCTTGAAGGCTGCAGGCATTCGGGGGTCAAACATTTTGTCTATGCATCTTCGAGCTCTGTGTATGGTGCCAACACACATCAGCCCTATTCAGAGCATGATAATGTCAACCATCCTGTTTCACTGTATGCGGCATCAAAAAAATCCAATGAACTGATGGCACATTCCTACAGCCATCTCTTTGGCCTTCCCTGTACCGGTCTCAGGTTCTTCACCGTTTATGGTCCCTGGGGCAGACCGGACATGGCACCCATGCTGTTTGCCAAGGCTATTCTTGCAGGAGAGCCGATCAATGTGTTCAATAACGGAAATATGGAACGGGATTTTACCTATATAGATGATATTGTTGAAGGGGTTGCCCGTGTGGTACAGAAGCCTGCGGAACCGGATTTTGACTGGAACAGCGAAAATCCTGACACTGCTACTTCCTACTGTCCCTACCGGATTTACAATATTGGTAATAATAAGAAAGAACGTCTTCTCTATTTTATTCAGCTACTGGAAGAAAACCTCGGGAAAAAGGCAGACAAAAATTTTCTGCCCATGCAGCCTGGCGACGTGCAGGCCACATATGCCAATGTTGACGATTTAATCAGAGATTTTGATTATAAACCAGATACTCCACTGGATGTGGGCGTGAAAAATTTTGTGGATTGGTATTTGGACTACTACCATAAAAGCTGATTTCTGTTACTGAAAACTGAAAAAATCAGCTTTCCATCAGTTCCATGGCCGCATTAATAATCGATGGGGAATCCATCTTTGACATTTTCCATAGAGTTTTCTGCGGCCCATGCTCGATGAAGTGATCCGGGTGTCCCAGGATGTGGGTTTTCACGTTAAAGAGTTTGTTCGTGGAAAGTACTTCCAGAACAAGACTTCCGAAACCACCATGCTCACAGTTGTCTTCAATCGTTACAACCCGCCCCGTTTTTTCTGCCCAGTGACAGATTAACTCCTTGTCCAGGGGTTTTATGAAACGGGGATTTATAACAGCCGCCTCAATACCCAGCTTCTCCAATCCTTCTGCTGCTCTCAATGCGGGATAAACCCTGTTTCCGATGGGCAGCAGCAGAATATCCCTGCCTTCTCTCAGCAATTCTCCTTTTCCCGTTTCAAGGATCAGCAGTTTTTCATCGAGGGTTACATCCTCTCCTGCTCCACGTGGATATCGGATCGCTGCGGGGCCTTCAAGAGAGATTGCCGTGTGTAACATGTGCTGAAGCTCGTTCTCATCTTTTGGCGCCATATAGGTGAGATTCGGTACGAATCTCAGGAACGAAATGTCGAATACTCCATGGTGAGTCGGGCCGTCGTCACCAACGACTCCGCCACGATCAATAGCGAGAGTTACGGGAAGGCTGGGAATGCAGACATCATGGATAATCTGATCAAGAGCCCGCTGAAAAAATGAGGAGTAGATGGCTACCACCGGTCGTATGTCTTCGGTTGCAAGACCGGCTGCAAAAGTGACAGCGTGTTGTTCTGCTATTCCCACATCAAAAAAGCGATCTGGAAATTCCTGGGAAAATCTGGTGAGACCAGTGCCAGCTGGCATGGCAGCTGAGATGGCCACAACACTGGTGTTGGCAGCAGCAATTTTGCAAATTGTATTGCCAAATACTTCAGTGTAGCTGATTGGCCCGGAAGATGGGTTGGGCTTTCCTGTCTCTATCTTAAACGGACCCAGTCCATGGTAATTGCCGGGGTTCTTCTCAGCTGGTGCATAGCCCTTTCCTTTCTGGGTGAGGACGTGAACCAGTACAGGGCCATCAACGTTGTCCCGTATGTTTTCAAGGGTGGGGATTAAGGCTTCCAGGTCGTGGCCTGAGATGGGACCTATATAATAGAATTTCAGAGCCTCGAAGAGCATACCAGGGGTAAAAAAGCTTTTAATGTTTTCTTCACTTTTTTTCAGGACATTCAGGAAACGGTCTCCAACCCCATGTAACTCTTTCAGCTTTGTAGAGATATGCCTCCGCATTCTGCGGACTGTTTTACTGGTGAGCTGCCGGGAGAGAAAGCTGGACATGGCGCCAACATTTTCAGAGATCGACATTTCGTTATCATTTAAGATAACAATCAGATCCTTGTCCAGATGGCCCGCCTGATTGAGAGCCTCAAAGGCCAGCCCTGCGGTCATGGAGCCGTCACCAATAATGGCAACCACTTTATTTTTGTCTGCCTTGAGATCTTTGGCACTTGCCATGCCAAGGGCTGCAGAGATAGAAGTCGAAGAGTGGCCGGTTTCAAAGGCGTCGTATTCGCTTTCCTTGAATTTCGGGAAGCCGCTTAAGCCTTTATACTGGCGCAGGGTATGAAATTGCTCCTGTCTGCCGGTGAGAAGCTTGTGGGCATAAGTCTGATGCCCCACATCCCAGACCAGTTTATCCTGAGGTGTGTTAAAAACGTAATGCAGCGCAAGGGTCAGTTCCACGACACCCAAACTTGGAGCCAGGTGGCCTCCGGTCTTAGACACTGTGTTGATGATAGATTCCCGCAGGTCAGCACCAATAATATCAAGTTCACTTATGGTCAGCTTACGAAGGTCAGCAGGGGACTGAATATCTTTAAGTTGGGTAGTTACACTCTCTAGGGTGTCAGTTGTGAGCATTATATCTGTCCTGATCGGTTGTCATGGTTCAGTGCGATCTGGTATATATGTAGTCTGCCAGAAGACGTAAAGGGCGGGCTTTGTCATCAAAATCAGCAAGACATTGGTTTGCTTCTTTAACCGCTTTTTGGGCAAGCGACCGAGTCTCCTTAGTGCCAAAATAAGCAGGATATGTGGCTTTGCCAAGTGCAGCATCACTTCCTGCAGCTTTTCCAAGCTGGGCAGTGGTCGCTGTGGCATTCAGCAGATCATCCACTATCTGGAAGGCTAGTCCGATCCGGTTTCCGTATTGTTCAAGCGCAGCCAGCTGTTTTTTGTCACCACCGGCAGCTATTCCTCCTGCAAGGACAGAGGCAGTAATCAATGCGCCGGTTTTGCTTCGATGGATGGTCTGTAGTGTTGCAAAGGGGAATTCGGTGTTTTCATAAGCAATATCAAGAGCCTGTCCGCCAACCATGCCAAATGATCCTGCGGCCCTGGCAATGCAATGGGTGATACGGAGTTTTCTTTCAGGGCTCAGATTACCATGATCAGGGTTACTGAGCAGATCAAAGGCCCAAGTCAAAAGACCATCACCTGCCAGAATGGCTCCTGCTTCACCGTGAAGGACATGATTTGTTGCCTTGCCGCGTCGTAAATCATCATTATCCATTGCCGGAAGATCGTCGTGTATCAGTGAGTAGGTATGAATACATTCAAGTGCGCAGGCAACCGGCAGGATATCTTGGTCTGCTATATTTTCTCTGCCAATGGCACGTGCTGCAGCCAGGCAGAGTATGGGGCGTACCCGTTTGCCTCCAGCGAGCAGAGAGTAACGCATTGCTTCAATATGGTCACGGAAATCACCTTCTGCATCAGGGATGAGGGTGTCAAAGGCGTTTTCAACCAGAAGCCTCTGTTCTTTAAGGTAGCTCTTGATCTCCATTGTCCAACTCATCAAAGGGAGTGGTTGCGATTCCACCCTGTTTTTCGAGAAGCAGTTCCACCTTTGCCTTGGCCTCGGTTAAGGTTTTATTGCAATATTCAACGAGACCGATTCCTTCATCAAATTTTTTCAGGCTTTTTTCAAGGCTGAGATCACCGTCTTCCAGCTCTTGAGTGATCTGTTCCAGCTTGCTCAGGGCATTTTCAAAAGTTCGCTTTGCCATTATATTAGTCTATGTATGAATAATGTGTTGCTTTTCAATCAGTTTCCAGTCCATTATATATTCACAGATGAAAGAGAAGTCGAGAAGAAAGTGGTTCACCGGAAAAGGCGATGAAGACCCAGATTAATAAGATGATTGCTGCATTCTTACGCTGGCTGGAAGTTGAGAAAGGCTATTCTCAGCATACAGTGAAGGGTTATGGACGTGACCTGGCCGATTTTGTAACAAGTCTGGAGGGGGAAACGAACGTTCGGAATATTAAAGGTGTAGATGTTCGTCGTTTCGTGGTTAGTCTTCATGGGCACAACAGTAGTGCAACTGTGGGGCGTAAGTTGTCAGCATTGAGGACTTTTTTTAAGTTTTTGTTGCGGGAGAGACATATTAAAGATGATCCCATAGCAGGAATTGCGGGTCCCAAGGTAGGGAAATATCTCCCCGTTTTTCTGACTGTGGACGAGGTTTTTTCTCTCCTGGAAGCACCCGGCAGGAAAGATCGGTTCATGCTTCGTGACCGGGCAATTCTGGAGCTGCTCTATTCAACAGGACTGCGTGTTGCAGAACTGGTTTCCAGGGATATATTGAGCCTTGATTTTGAAACCGAAATGCTTAGGGTGAGGGGCAAAGGAAATAAGGAGCGGCTGGTGCCTGTAGGAAGGCCGGCTCTTGAGGCCGTGCTTGCCTGGCTTCCCCTGCGAGAGCAGCTTATTGCTGATCGTGCCAGAAGGGGACGGGATGTGGAAAAGAAGGCCCTGTTTCTAAACGGCCGTGGAAGTCGTCTCACAAGCCGCAGTGTGGAACGACTGGTGAAAGCATATGGTGAGCGGGCGGGAATCCCACAGGTTGTTACTCCCCATGCCTTGCGTCATTCTTTTGCAACTCATCTGCTGGAAATGGGAGCTGATCTGCGGTCGGTACAGGAGCTTTTGGGACATTCCAGCTTGTCAACAACACAGCGCTATACCCATTTAACCCTTGATCATTTGACGGAAGTTTACGATAAGGCTCATCCCAATGCAAAGTAACTCAAGGGTTATTTACAATCTATCCAGTATAGTACACGCATTCCTTTGCTGATTATTTACATTTAAAAATAAAAAACAAAAAAATATAATAAAAATCATGAAAATACGTTCAACAACAATACTTGCCGTGCGTCATAAGGGCCAGGTGGCAGTTGCAGGTGACGGTCAGGTTTCTCTTGGCAACACAGTGATGAAACACCATGCCAAAAAGGTGAGACGTTTGTACCATGGCAAGGTTATCACTGGTTTTGCCGGGGCCACTGCCGATGCTTTTACCCTTTTTGATCTTCTGGAACAGAAGCTGGAACAGTATAAAGGGAACCTCATGCGGGCTTCAGTGGAGCTTGCCAAAGAATGGCGGACCGACAAGATGCTGCGCAGGCTTGAAGCCATGCTGGTGGCCGTTGATGAAGGCCATTCTTTGCTTCTTAGTGGAACCGGCGACGTTATAGAAGCGGATAATGGTGTGCTTGCTATTGGCTCCGGTGGCCCTTATGCCCAGGCCGCTGCCCTGGCACTGATTGAAAATTCTGAACTTGATGCCGAGGAAATATGTAGAGCTTCCATGACCATTGCTGCTGATATTTGTGTTTTTACCAATCATTCTACTGTAATTGAAAAGATATGATCCCTGTACAATCGTTAACACCCAAAGATATTGTTGTAGAACTTGACAAGTTTATTGTCGGCCAGGCTAATGCCAAGCGTTCTGTCGCCATTGCCCTTAGAAACCGCTGGCGTCGTCGTCAGGTTCCCTCTCCTCTTCGTGAGGAGATAGCACCTAAAAATATTATTATGATTGGTCCCACCGGCGTGGGAAAGACAGAAATTGCAAGACGTCTTGCAACCCTTGCCCAGTCACCGTTTCTAAAGGTTGAAGCTTCAAAATTCACAGAAGTCGGATACGTTGGCAGAGACGTGGAATCCATGATCCGTGATCTGGTTGAAATTGCCATTAGCATGGTGAAAGAGGAGGAAAAGGAACGTATTGAAGGCCTTGCCGAAGCCAATGCAGAAGAACGAATCCTTGATGTTTTACTTCCACCTGTTACTTCTCAGCCACGAGGAGATGGAAAGTATGGAGAACCTGAATCCTTTGGGTTGAACGCTGATGATACCGTATTAAACCTGCCTGACATGACAAAGAAAGAGGATTCCACACGAGAAAAGTTCCGGGAAATGCTGCATCAAGGGAAACTTGATGACCGCGAAGTGGAGCTAGATCTTGCTGAATCCCGTTCCACTCCCATGGTTGAAATAATGACCACATCGGGAATGGAGGATATGCAGTCCAACCTGCAGGATGCCTTCAGTAAGATTTTTCCTAAAAAGAAGAAAAAACGGAAGGTGAAAATTCCGGATGCCCTCAAAGGTCTCACCCAGGAAGAAATGGAACGTCTCATTGACATGGACAAAGTTACCAGTGAGGCACTCCTTCGCACGGAAGAATCAGGTATCATTTTTCTTGATGAGAT
>DQTH01000243.1 GCA_015662865.1 Desulfocapsa sulfexigens | reverse complement strand
GCCATAATTATTCCCATGGTTTTGGAACAATTATAACACGTCCCGCCATTAATGCGAAGTATTATGTTTTACATTGTACTAGGGTGCTGCTTAACGACTATGTGCAGATACAGAATTTTGCAAAGGCAGGAAGTCTTGGACGCCTGGCTCTGCTTAATAGTTTCGGTGATCAGGCCGCAGCGTATTTTAAAGATATTTTACCTGATGCTTTGAAGCATTATCGGCATGTGATTGTCTTGACTCATATTCCTCCTTTCAAAGAGGCCTGTTGGCATGAGGGTGAAATCTCCGCTGATGACTGGCTTCCTCATTTTTCATGTAAAGCAGTTGGTGATGTTTTAAGGAAATTCATGTCAGCATACCCAGACCGCCAAATGACAGTCCTTTGTGGCCATACCCATAGCATTGGCCAGGTTACTATTTTACCAAATCTATTAGTAAAGACCGGTGGGGCAGAATATGGTTCACCAATGATTCAAGAAATTCTGGAGAGTGATGTAAATGGTACCTGAGTTAATACGGTCAATTATGAAGTTTGTGCCTGATTATTTTACCTGGAATGAAGAGCGACAGGAAAAATACCGGAATCACATGCCAGAAGAAGATGAGTTTAATATTCGCCAATTTTTGATGTCGGAGCTTTTGGGCATAACTGTGGCAGATGACGATGAAATGGATGAGGCTGAAGGTCACATGACCGAAGCCCAGTGGACTACAATAAATGGAGCAATGTTACCCTTGCAAGGTATAGGAGAAGATTACTTCTTTCTCAACGAAAACTTTGCCGAAGGTCAAAGTACGCTTAATTTCCCAACGCTCTATGATTATGATTTTGCTGATTTTCAGTTTCAGGAAGAGTGGCGAAAAAAAGATATTACCGACTACCAGGGCAAGCCATATTATGGTTCACTCTATTCAACCTGGGCTCGCTTGCAGATAGACGGCAAGTTCAGTTATGGCATTTTATCCATGCTGGCTGCTTATATCAATAGCGAGGTGGATGAGTTTGGCCATGATTATATTGAAGAGTTGATTCCCTATGAATTTAAGCCTGGGAAAAATCATGGGAAAAGAGAGAATGATGGCTATATTCATGATATGAAAGAAGATGCGAATGGCTTGGAGCCACAGTTAAAAGAGCTGAAGCGCCGCTTCTGGAGCCATCTGCAGGAAACGCACGAAGAGCTTCAAATTGAATTTTCCAAGACTTCCACACAGCAGGTTTTCATTGTTAATACCAGTCGGAAGGATGAGCCGGAACACCAATTTATTTTCACCGACAAAAACATTTTGTCGTGCATTAGCCTCAAAACCTTTATGACAGATTGCCGAAAGGCCGAGCAGATTGACCACTCAATCCTTGTTGGCAGAATAGAGAAAGAAAAGGAGTTAATACGACAGTTTCTCGACGAACAACATGCTGATATTATGGCTAACTTTAACGGTAAAATTGTTAAACTTAGTGAAGCTCCTCCCGCAGAGCGGGAGGCCTCAGGAAGCCCCCTGAAAGGGGGCGTAATCACGTGAGGAAAGCCCCGCTGGGGCTTGTTTAGTTCATTTTATCTGAATAACTCTAATTGTTGTTTGTCAGCCTTTTCTTGTTCACGGATATATTTGCGGACAGTCGCCTCGTCAAGGCCGACAGTGCTGACGCAATAGCCTCTGGCCCAAAAATGCAACCCAGTTACGCGTTTATTACCAGCTTTACGATGGATACGAACTGCACTTTTACCTTTCAAAAAACCGATTACAAATGCAATGCTGTGTTTCGGTGGAACTCTTAAACACATATGGACATGGTCGGCCATTAAATGGCCTTCCAGCAGAGCTACACCTTTTTGTCGACACAAATCGCGTAAAATCTCGCCGAGGTCACGCTTCAACTTACCATATAGAACTTTTTGACGATATTTCGGCGCGATAACTATATGATATTTGCAATCCCATCTTACGTGGGATAAACTCTCCCATTCATGCATAGGTTCATCCTCCAAATTAACCCTGTGGCGGGGCTTTCTTCGGGGGTGAACCTACTGCATTTTACCCCGGAACGGTAGAACCTCTCCGGGTCCTCCACTAGAAGTGGAGGGTTTATGGATAACTAAGAAAAACAGAATCATTATTCATAAGGACTCAGGTCTTGATGGATTGTTGGATTAACAAGGTAAAGATCGTTCCGGATCAATAAAATGAAGATAAACGAGCAAAAAATAGCAGCACTTATCTCTCAGGGTGAAGGAATATCCCTGGAATTTAAGACCTGCCGCAATCAGATCAATCGTGATGTCTATGAAACGGTCTGCGCTTTTCTTAATCGGCATGGCGGAACTCTTCTGCTGGGAGTAAACGATTCAGGAAAAGTTAAGGGCATTAATCCTGAAACAGTGGCACAAATTAAAAAAGATTTTGTTACCGCTATTAATAACCCACAGAAACTAACCCCGACAGCCTATCTGTCTGTGGAAGAGATTAAGACAGACACAAAAAAAATACTGAAGATTTATGCCCCGGAAAGCTCACAGGTACATCGCTGTAATGGCCGCATTTACGACCGTAACGAAGACGGTGATTTTGACATCACAGATCATACTGCTCAGGTTGCCAGCCTCTACCAACGTAAACAGGCAACTTACAGCGAAAATAAGATATATCCCTGGATTCAGATTGTTGATCTGAGGCCGGAGTTAATTGAAAAATGCCGGAGACATGTTCGAATTAATGCAGATAATCATCCCTGGGCTGCCATGGATGACCAGCAACTTCTCAAAAGCGCACAGCTTTATCAAACTGATCCACTCATCAAAGAAAGCGGAGTCACGCTGGCTGGTGTAATGTTGTTTGCACCGGATTCGCTTATTCTCCAGGTTTGTCCTGCCCATCGTACAGACTTGATCCTGCGTAAGGTAAATGTGGATCGTTACGACGACCGTGATCTGGTTCGCACCAACCTGATCGACAGCTATGACCGCATTCTCGCCTTTATAAAAAAACATCTGCCGGATCCTTTCTATCTGGAAGGCATTGAGCGAAGAAGTCTTCGGGATGCCATTTTCCGTGAAGTTGCATCCAACATACTTATTCACCGGGAGTATGCCAGCGGTGTCCCTGCCAGGCTCGTAATCGAATACGGCACAGTTACCACCTATAACGCCAACCGTCCGCACGGATTTGGCGCACTCAACCCGGAAACCTTCGCTCCTTATCCCAAGAATCCTGTCATCGGCGCTTTTTTTCGTGAAATCGACCGAGCCGATGAGCTGGGCTCTGGTATGCGAAAAATGATGCTGTATGGGAAACAATATGGCGATGCAGATCCACAACTGATTGAAGGGGATGTGTTTCGTATGATTGTGAAGGTACCGGAATTTAGCCAAAATCTAACGACCAGTCCCGAATCCCCACAAGTCACCCCACAAGTCACCCCACAAGTTCTCGCTGTGTTATATGAAGCTGACAAGGCTCAAGCAGCAAGCAAACTACAACAAGCAGTCGGATTGAAGGACAGAGTCCATTTTCTTAAAGCCTACCTAGAACCCCTATTGGCTGCAGAATTAATAGAACGAACTATCCCGGACAAACCTCGCAGCAGCAAACAAAAATACCGACTAACGCAAAAAGGAAAAGAAATGTTGGAAAGCAACAGGGGTGATAGGTAAATGGTATTAGCATATCCTGCAAATGACAACAATTGACCTTTTGACAGAGCAACTTGAGGAATCCCAAGTTGAATGTACCCGTCTGCAAAAAGAAAATGAACTGCTGAAACAAAAATTGGCTGCCTATGATGAAAAGCCCAAAATCCGTCGTACAATAGAAAAAAGCGAAAAACCAAATCAGCACCTCTCCACCCCGATCTCCATTCATTCTCCTGTGGAAAGCAAAATAGAACTTTTCCGAAATATTTTTCGCGGGAGAGACGATGTTTATCCCGTTCTCTGGCAGGCCAGGGACGGACGCAAAGGTTATTCTCCTGCCTGTAAAAATGAATGGAACAAAGCTTACTGCAACAAGAAGAAAGTAAAATGTGGACAGTGTAAAAATCGAAGTCTTATTCCTGTATCAGACCAAACAATCTTTAATCATTTAGCAGGCAAGCATACTATTGGTGTTTATCCTTTACTTGAAGATGAAACATGCTGGTTTCTGGCAGTTGACTTCGATAAAAAAGAATGGCAATCCGATATAGCTGCTTTTCATGAAACATGTAGAACCTATCACATCCCCGCATTTATTGAACGTTCCCGATCAGGAAATGGGGGGCACGTTTGGATTTTCTTTAAAGATCGTGTACCAGCGGTTCTTGCCCGAAAACTTGGCTTTGCTCTTTTGACATTAACAATGGATAAAAGGCACCAGATTGGACTCAAATCTTATGATCGTTTCTTTCCTAATCAGGATACTATGCCCAAAGGCGGGTTCGGCAACCTGATTGCGCTGCCACTTCAGAAATTCCCACGGGAACAGGGAAACAGTGTTTTTCTTGATGAGCGCCTTCATCCATATGATGATCAGTGGGCATATCTTTCAAGCATTGAAAAAATATCTTCAGAGGAATTGGCCGTAAAGGTAAAAGAGACCAATAAGGCCTCTCAGACAATACAAGTCAAGGATAAAAGTTCTGACAAAGAAACAACTGACGCTCCTTGGACTCTCCCACCATCAGGAGCCACCAAAGAAAATTCTATTACAGGCCCGCTCCCCGATACTATAAATATAGTTCAGGCCAATATGTTGTATATCCCCAAAAAAGGTTTGCCTCCTGCCCTGCACAATCGATTGTTTCGTATTGCTGCTTTTCCCAACCCTGAGTTTTATAAAGCCCAGGCTATGCATCTCTCAACATACGGGAAACCACCAATCATTAGCTGTGCAGATGAACATCCCCAGCATATTGCGCTTCCCCGAGGATGTCTTGATGATGTCCAGCAATTACTGGGTGAGTTGGATGTGTCGCTGAAAATCGAGGACAAACGGTCCCGTGGGAAACCCATCAAAGCATCATTCACTGGTAAATTACGAAAAACACAACGAACAGCGGTAAAGAATATCCGTTCACATGATATAGGAATTCTCAGTGCTGCTACCGCTTTTGGGAAAACTGTTGTTGCAGCAAAACTCATTGCAGTTCGTAAACGAAATACGCTCGTCCTGGTACACAGACGCCAGTTGCTTGATCAGTGGCATGAAAAACTCGCCATGTTTTTATCCATCCCACAAGAGCAAATAGGAATAATTGGTGGAGGGAAAAGAAAACCGACGAACATTATCGATATCGGTATAATGCAAAGCTTGCATCGTAATAAGATCGTCGATGATATCGTTGCAAAGTATGGTCACGTCATAATAGATGAGTGCCACCATCTGGCACCTTTTACTTTTGAACAACTTATGAAAAAAGTACAAGCCCGCTATGTTCTTGGCCTGACAGCAACTCTCACTCGTAAAGATGGGCATCATCCCATAGTCATGATGCAAACCGGTCCTGTTTTATTCCAGGTGGAGGCAGATGAGGCTGCTTTTGCCAGATCTTTTGATCATTTTGTATATCCACAACCAATAAGCACAAAAGCACCTGCAAATGTTGAAACGCCAAGTATTCAAGAAATTTACAAACTATTAGTGGAAGATGATAAACGAAATACACAGATTGCAAACGATGTGATCCAGGCTGTTCGCGATGGGAGATCCCCGTTACTCCTTACTGAACGAACAGCCCATCTTCAACAGATGTTCGACCTACTGGAAAAGCAGATAAAAAACATCATCATCTTGAAAGGTGGTATGGGACAAAAACAGCGAAAAGAAACAATGGCACTACTCGTTGCAATTCCTCCGGATGAAGAACGAGTAATCATCGCCACTGGCCGATATATTGGTGAAGGCTTTGATGACTCACGGCTTGATACACTTTTTTTGACAATGCCAATTTCCTGGAAAGGGACTTTACAGCAATATGCTGGTCGACTGCACAGAGAGTATGATTCCAAAAAAGAGGTGGTCATCTACGACTATGTTGATGAAAATATCCCCATGCTTCAGCGGATGTACAAAAAGAGGTTAACAGGATATAAAGCTATCGGGTATGAAGTAATAGAGCAATAACACCCGCAGATGAATGGTATCATCCTGAAAACCCTCTTTCAGGGAAATATGACCATTAGACGGTGAGATAAAACTGTGTCGGCAATCTTATGATTGCGTGTTACAATTGTATTTCGTTCAAAATGTCGATTACTGGAAGTGTTGAATTCGTCGGAAGACATACGACTTATTGATTAAACTGGGGTATGCACTTGACTCCAGCGACTACTACATGTAGTGTAGTGGGTTATGGAAGAAAATTTTCCCCGTACGCTTCAAGAATTTGAGAATTGTTTCAGAACCG
>DQTH01000147.1 GCA_015662865.1 Desulfocapsa sulfexigens | reverse complement strand
TTATCAGCTAATTACAGAGCGAGACAACACGGACGACGTAGCCCCTGTCAGTAAACAGCTTAAATTATTCAACTAATAACCGGACACTAGTGAAATTACACTATTGCTGCGTTTTCGGCCTGCCCGGGAATTGCTGGTACTAGATTTCTCGAATCGCACTTTTGAAGAGTTTTTCCTAGATAGTGTAGGAATCGAGATATCTGACGAAAAGTATGAATATGGGAGTGGTTCAAAAGCTTACCGCATGAGAGCATTCTGGGATATTGAACCAAATCATATAGTAGGAAAGGTGCTTGAAGATATTTTTGAGGAATGGGAAGAATGGAATCAAAAAGAATACAATCCGTTATCTGGTGTATATGAAGTCCCTCGTTTCCCCGATGATTGCGTAAAAATCGTAGAGCGTCTTAAAGCTCATGCTCCTGTGCCAGAAATCGAAGCATTGAAACCAAATGCCAATGATCGTGACTTTGAGGCGCTTGCTAGGTCGATAAAAGAATACATCAAACGTAATGAGCCCGAAACCGGCCTAGACCGTCTCCACACCTTCGTGGTCAGGTATGTCCGCAACTTATGTATCAAGCAAGAGATATCTATTGCAAGGTCAACACCCTTACACAGTGCTTTTGGCCAGTACGTAAAGTCTTTACGTACCGACGGCGTAATTGAAACAGAAATGACAGAGCGCATCCTGAAATCGAATATTTCGGTTTTGGACGCTTTCAATAAAGTTCGCAATGAGCATAGCCAAGCTCATGATAATTCGATTGTTAGTTATCAGGAAGCTTTGCTTATCTTCAATAATGTGGTCAGTATGATCCGATATTTAGACACGATTGAGAAAAAAACGAATAAGTCAGAGGAGTCGAATTTTGATTTTCCGTTCTGACAAAACGCACAATAAAGGTATTCAACTGAAAATAAGCAGCGCGGTTTTTCAAATTAACTTGGTCGGTTATCCATGCTCACAGCTGCGAATAACCCTGGTCGATAAACCTGCTTGGGTCAGCTGATACCGGTCGTTCATGCTGAACCGCAGCGTCCTTGTTCCGCAACACCTCGCCCCTTTTGGGGCAAGAGGCATTCTATTCCCTTCTAGAGGTAAACTTCAGGCCACCCGCTCAGTGGGTTGATCTCTACCGTAGTAAGTGCCTGTCCATAAACGGCCTTTTCCTCCTGACTTTTCGTTGCATGAAAGATTTTATCCTTGGAATATCATATATATGCACCAAGGGCATTGCCTACGGGGCACCTGCGGTAAAATTTATCCTGCGCCTCGATTGAGAAAAAAAGTCTCATTGAAAGGTAATACGTTGGGATGGCTAGTGTCTCACCGGATACGCTGCGAAAACATTTGACCATTTTTTGGGTGTTGAAATCGGATTTCTCCCTGCAGTGCATTCACAGCAACTGGTTGGGAAAGCTGCATTCTGATACTTGCTCCCCCTGAACGTGGATGTTTAAACAACCATTTAATTTGCTGGCCATTCGCTCTGGCAGGGGCAGGGCTGGCATTGACAAGCTGAACACCGGATGGCAGTCGTTGAAGCACGATAAATGCTGCAGGTGGAGGCGAACCGACAGATAAGTTGATGTCTACTTTTGTTCCTCCTCCGGCATAACTGCCGGAGACTGTGGTCTCTGCATGCAGGGATGGTATGGAAATCACAAACAGGAACAGGAGTAGAAAAATGTAGTGACGTCGCAGCATTGTTTGTTCTCCTTATTGTTTGGTCAAGGGAGTCCTGGCCGGTTCAAAGCTGGCTTCAGTTTTTTTCCAGGTGTAATGTCCGGCCAGCCAAAGCTTCTCAAGTGTTGAAAAGTCTATTCCTGATTCTCCAGGAGATGAAAACATTTCATAGGCAAGGAGGATTTCATTATCGCTTATCGTGTAATCCTGGTTGCTGTCAGCCCAGTGGTAGGGTGTAATTTGTATGCTTGCTGGTCCTTCTATGACACCGCCGATGTCCTGCCCTTTTCGGCTCCTGATTTCCCCTGAAAAAGAAATAGATGTGTTTACTGTGATCGTTCTATTTGGTGTGACCATATAAATAAACTGTGCCTGCCCTTTATCGAGGGTTCCTATCCATCTTGGACTTTTACCGAAAACCTTCTGTTCTCCGGTTGTTCCCGAACCATTTGCTGCAGCCTCACCGCTTAGCTCTTCCCGTATCAGAATGGGCAGATCCTGTTCTGTATCTGCTTGAATTTTGATCATGACAGGAAACGGAGCATTTGGAGCAGCATGCTCCGGCATTATTCGTTTGCAGTTTATCTCTATATTGTTTTGCGGCAGCAGCATAAAAAGCCCACCAGCCAACAGCCCGGCCAATAACAACAAAAGAGTCGCATTTTTTATGGAAAATCGCGTTCTTTCACCAAGCTCGGAAGGAGCCGGACTGGCCATATTCTGTCGGGTATCTTCCTGCGTTATTTCTTCTTCGGTGTTTTCAAGTAGTTCTTCAAGGGGAACGTCCAGTGCTTCGGCCAGCTTTTCACCATTTTCCTTCTTGATGGTGGGGTAACGTTTGTTTTCCCATCTGGAAATAGTATCGGTGGTAACTCCCACCGCTGTCGCAAGATACAGTTGGGTCAGTTCCTGCTGTTCCCGCAGGAACTTGATTTTACTACCGTCTATTTTGACGATGCTCATTGTCTTATCGGTAACGCTTTTACAAAATTGGTGCAGGCCTGAAAAAACGACCTGAGTGCATTGGTCCAGTAACTGATTACAAGATTATACAATAGACCAATCTGACACCAAGCGCAGTAATTTTGTACTTTTCCGGCAGAGCGTCGCCAACTGTTTTCCGCTGACTCTACTATACACATTCTCCCCTGTTTTGTACCGGGTTTTACCCGACATCGGGTCGACATCGCCTGGTATTAGAGGCATGTAGCCCGATGTCCACTGACAAAACACACCCCACCACCTACAGTGAAATTAAAGCAAACAGAAAGATACACTTTCCAATTATTCAAATTTGAGAGGTGAAACATGAACGTAATAAAAGAAACAAACAGACATCCTGAAAATGCATCACAGAAAATTTTTTCTGCCATTACAGGTGCTGCTCTTCTTCTGGTAACTGCCTTTTTTCCCCAACCTCTGTGGGCCGGAAATAATGACAGGATAATTGTAAATCGAATTATGAGCGATTTGGAAGTGGTGGTGGTTGATCTTGTGCAACGTTCCTCCGACTACTCTTCAAACGGACAATACTATTTCAAAAAGAGAAAGTTCGCCCGTCATCGTCCTGTTGTGCGTACTTATCGTCGTCACTACAGAGAACCTGCATATAACAGAGATTGCAGAAATTGGAACTCTTATCGTCGGTACCGGCGGGAGCATTACCGGCCTGATTATCATCGCCCCCACAGGGAAAGACGAAGACACACAAATTATTACCCATGGAGAGATCGATGGTTGTAGAGAAGCAGAACGGTATGCATTTTCTGAAGATACGAAATAACAAAATAGAAATTCAAAGGAGGTTCATCATGAAAAAAATATTATCACATATTGTTGCTGCTTTATCTTTAATTGTCGCTCTCACATCCTGCGCAGACCTCAATACCGATCGGGGACAGGCTTTGGCAATACGTTCAGGAATCGGTGCCGGTCTTGGTGCAGCGGTGGGACAGGCAGTCGGCAGGAATACAGAATCAACACTTATTGGTGCCGGGATTGGTGCTGTTGTGGGCGGAGTGACCGGAGGCCAGGCAGGCAGAGTACAGGAATATCGCGGTTATCGTCCCCGGGAACAACACCACCCACCGCACAATGGCTACTACGGAAGCGGGCAAGGATACTATGACAGCTATTCCCGGAGAAACCGATAACCGGGAATCTCTTCCGTGAAACTGAGCTGTATATTTTTCAAGGTAACCTATCAATATATTTGACAATCAAAATCAGAAAAAGAGAACCATTATGAAAGCAATATTTTTACGCGTTATTATATGTTTATCGTTAGCTGTAACACTCTCATCCTGTGCAAACCTTAATACCAACCAGGAACAGGGCACCGCAATAGGTTCGGGAGTTGGTGCCGGCCTTGGAGCAGCATTGGGACAGGCAATTGGCAGAGATACGGAGGCAACACTTCTTGGAGCAGGGATTGGCGCTGTGCTGGGTGGGGTGGCTGGAAACCAGATAGGCCTGTATATGGACAACCAGGAACAGGAACTGCGTAATGTTCTGGCAAGATCTGAGGCAGCAAGTATACGTCGCAGTCAGGATGTTCTTATCACAACTTTCAGAGGAGAAACTTTTTTTAATCATGATTCCGCAAAGCTTTTAGCGGGAGGCTACAGGGAGATTGCAAGGGCCGCATCCGTCCTGAACAAGTACAATCAGACACAGATTGAAGTGGCAGGGCACACGGACTCCACAGGATCAGAATATTATAATCGTCAGCTCTCCATGCGACGGGCAGAAGCTGTAAAGAATGCCCTGATACAGCAGGGCGTTTTACCATCGAGAATTAATGCTGTTGGATACGGCGAGAGCCAGCCTGTTTCATCCAGCCATGCCATGAATCGTAGGGTGGAACTCATTATTATGCCGATGAACAGGTATTAGGTTTTTTGGTCAAAACACTATTATTAACCTTTGCATTAAGGAATCGGTAAAAACATTTTTTGTTTATTATAAATAGGTTGAATACCAAAATTGGGCGATTATAATAACCATTATCCAGGGCTCGCACGGCAGTTAAAATGATTGGC
>DQTH01000062.1 GCA_015662865.1 Desulfocapsa sulfexigens | reverse complement strand
TGAGCATGGATTAAATTGAAATCAAGGTTCGCGTAGCGACCCGAAGGGCTTGACCTTTAATTCAATTTCATCCATGCTATTTACTCCTTTTTACCCACAGATTCGTTTAAAGAACCTTAAAATTTAAAATGTTCCCGACTTTAGACGAAACAGTTATTCCCGCATAACCTCCTGAAATCCAGCTGCTTTCCAGACAACAAACTGTTAAAGTGGAAAATCAACAGGATCGTTTTTATCTTTTTTCAGCAAGTTTGACGGACACTTGCTGTCGGTAAGAATATGCCTGCCGGTTTTTATTTCTTTAATCCTGACCTTATACAACTGCTCCCGGCATTGCATGTACAGGTCAAAGGCAGCAAGGACTGCCAGATCTACAGAAAACTCAAAATCGTAAAGATCACTGATAAATTGTTTGCGTTCAGAGTCTTTAGCTAAAATTTCGCGGACTATATGCTTGACTGCATGAATAGGGGCCACTGCCTCAGATGCGGAAAACTCCTGTATGGAGCGGATACGCATAATCTGATCCAGGGGCGCGGTGAATTCTTTTGGATCTGCATTTTTTACTAGAAGCTTAAACAAGGCGCCAAGAGACTCACGGGTATTTCCTCCAACAGGGTTGGAAAATTTATCCGGTCCTTTTTTAAAGAAAGTCGACGACTTATAAGTGGACAAAGTATAATCAACCCACTGACTTACTATTTTATCTTCGTAATTACGAAACGCCTCAGCAAGATCCATCGAATATTTTATCCCATTTTATAAATACAAATCAAATGAATAGCCATTCAGAAACACATCGTGACTTAGCATTTTTTCGCATGTTAATCAAGCAAATTATCAAACTGCTCCTGCCACATAGCTTCAGGCACCCATGTCCTTGAGGATCAGAAGGGACTCGCGAATATAGGGATCCTCCTTTACTTCCGCCTTCCATTTATCCTTTTTCTCTTCAGGTTTTTCGCCGGGAACTTCTCCTCTTTCAGCATCCTGCTCTTCACGGTATTTCAGATAATGAGCTCCTATTTTCTCACGTGCAACCTGTGCCTCTTTCCGCTTTGCTCTCATATCAGACAGCTTCAGGGATATCGTTGTCTTCCGGGATTGCTCTATTGCTTTTTCCGCCTCATCGGCAATAACTTTCAGACCGTCATCTTTTTTCAGCCGTTCCCCCGACTTTTTCAAAAGAGAGTCAAGATCGATGGGTGTTGATCCATAACGCTTGAAAGGAACCGGTTCCACCTGATCCCAGGGTAAGGAATTGTCCAGGTACTGCTCTCCTGATTTCAGATGCTGGAAGAGGCTTGGCAAAACCACATCAGGCTCAACACCTTTGTACTGTGTCGAACCGCCATTAACACGATAGAATTTCTGGATAGTCACTTTCAGTGCGCCAAGGTCATCATATTTCTTTAAATGCAGCAACGGAATATTTTCGTTCAAATCAAGAAGAGTCTGCACAGTTCCCTTCCCGTGTGTATGAGCACCTCCGACAATAACAGCCCGCCCATAATCCTGTAGAGCAGCTGCCAGGATTTCGGAAGCCGACGCAGAAAACTGATTCACCAGCACAAGAAGCGGCCCTTCCCAGGTGATAGAAGAGTCGTCATCACTCAACACCCGCTTGTCGCCATAACTGTTTTTCACCTGGACCACCGGCCCAACCTCAATAAACAATCCTGTGGTATCCACTGCATCCATCAGTGAACCGCCGCCATTATTGCGAAGATCCAAAATCAATCCTGAAATCCCCTCTTTTTTCAACTCTTCAATGGCCTTTCTTGTATCATCAGTTGAATTTCTTGCATCAGATCCATTGCGTGTTTTCTCGAAATCCCGATAAAAACTGGGGATCATCACATAGCCTATCTTTGACCCACCCGGGCCTTCAAGCAGAATGGACTTAACAAAGGTCTCTTCGATCTGTACCACGTCACGTTGAATGGGTATCACTTCTTTGACACCATCGGGTTTTTTTACTGTGAGGCGTACCTCAGACTCTTTAGGACCGCGGATCAGTCTGACAGCATCACGTAAACGCATATCCGTGATCTCAACAGGTTCTGCATCGCCCTGCCCAACTTCAAGAATAATATCCTCTGCCTGGAGACGCCCCTGTCGTGCCGATGCTGACCCCGGGATGATACTAACCACCTTGATATAGCCATCTTCTTCCCTCAGCAGCGCGCCAATCCCTTCAAGGCTGCCCCGCATATGGATATCAAAATCTTCTTTATTCGCTGGAGGCATATAATTGGTATGCGGATCAAAAGCCCTGGTAATGGCATTGAAATAACGGTCATAATGATCCTGTTTGGTTTCCTGGCGCATCCGGTTGAAAAAGTTTTTGTTCCGTTTGGCGACCTTTTCCTCAGCCTGTTTCCACAGATCCTCTTCACTTTTTTTCTCTTCCTTGTTCTTTTCCTGTTCCTCGGCAAGATCAAGGTAGCGTGAAATAATCTGACCTTTTAAGATTTTTCTCCAACGAGAACGCAGATCTTCAAGGTTAGACGCATATTGAAGCTTTTCGGGATCTGTTTCATAGCTTTCATCCCGGTTGTAATCAAATCCTGCAGCCAGCAGCTCTCCGGTCATCTTTTCGACTCCCCCAATCCTGGTAGTCAGAATTTCATACCCCACTTCCGGCAGGACAATACGTCCCTTCAGAAGATTATTATCAATGGCAGGAGCAAGATTCGACAGTCTATCGACGTCAGACTGGAGCAAAAAACGTTTCTGAAAATCAAGCTGTTTAAGGTAAAGATCAAAGGCGGCAAAGGCCAGATCATCATTCATCACTTTGTCACTGAAATGCATCACAGGCAACTGCTTGCTGAGCATATATCCGAGCAACTTGTTACGGGAATTATCAATTACAGGTCCAGCATCAAATTGTGCATAGGATCCGGCAGGCACCAGAATGCTGAGAAGCAAGAATGATGTCAGACATGGACGAAATATATTTTTCATTTGTATCTCTATTAGCTAATGGGAAGTCCATTGCATTTTAATGCTGCAATGGTACGTTGTGTCACATAAAGTAAAAAAAAATACCAGAATCCGACAATAAATACCAACAGAAACAATTTACTCCCATGGAAAACCTGAGAACAGCCCTTCGTGAATTTGCATCACAGAGAAAATGGCAAAAATTTCACACCCCGAAAAACCTTGCCATGGCACTCAGTGTAGAGACTGCAGAGCTGACTGAAATATTTCAATGGATGGAGGGAGAAGAAAGCCGTGATGTGGATAATAAAACAAAAAGACATATCGCCGAAGAGATCGGCGATATAATGATTTACCTTACCATGATCGCTGACAAATTCGACCTTGACCCACTCACCTGCGCCCGGGAAAAAATGATTATGAATGCAGTTAAATATCCAGTTACAGGATGATAAACTGAGTAGTATCTATTCAATATTAATCTGTTTTACCATCAGAGAACAGAAGTGATTACACTGCTGAGCTGCTGCAAATCAAAAGGCTTGGCAATAGCTGCACAAAATCCGTATTCTTTGTAATTGGCCATTGCAGGATCGTTGGAATATCCGCTTGAAACAATAATTTTTGCCGCTGGATCAATCTGCAGCAGTTTCTCTGCTGCTTCCTGACCACCCATACCGCCAGGAATTGTTAAATCCATAATCACTATATCCACAGGGGTTCCACCATCGAGCAATTCCTGGTATCTGTTAATCGCCTGCTCACCATCGATTACAGGAATAGCTTCATGGCCGAGCACAGCAAGCTGTGCGACAGCAACATCACGCAACATTTTTTCATCGTCCATGACCATGATCCTTGCCGCCTTCGCCGCCGGGGCATCCTTCTTATCGTCAATTTTTTCGTGCATGCTTTTTTCCGAAGGTGCTGCCGGCAGGTATAAAGTAAATATTGTTCCCTGCCCCGGGGTTGAATGAACGATCAGATGCCCGCCATGTTTGTTGATAATCGAATGACAGATTGCAAGGCCGAGTCCACTGCCCTCCTGTTTTGTCGTAAAATAGGGGTCAAATATCTTATCCAGGATTTCTTTGGGAATGCCGACACCTGTATCCTGAATTGTAATACGGACATAATTACCCTTATCCACACTGAGAAGCGCCTCTGAAGCTGCATCCTGTATATTTGAACACTGTATGGTCACAGTACCGCCTTCCGGCATGGCATGTTTAGCGTTAAGGGTAATGTTTTGAATGACCTGTCCAATCTGTCCACTGTCCACGTCAACCATCCATAAATCTTTTGGAAAATTATATCTACAGGCGACCCTGCTTCCATGGAGTACAAATCCTGCAGATTCAGCAATCAGTTCTGGCAGGGCTGTTACCTCTTTGAGTGGATCCCCGCCCTTTGAAAATGTCAGCAACTGTTCTGTAAGTTTTGCCGCACGTTTAGTGGCCTTTCTTGCATCAGCCAGGAGAGTCGTTGCCCTGCTGTCTGTTTTAGATACCTCATGGGATGCCAGCTCTATATTACCAAGAATGGCTGAAAGAATATTATTGAAATCATGTGCTATTCCGCCGGCGAGTACTCCCACTGCTTCCAGTTTTCTGACTTTAAGGAGCTCCTCCTCTATTCTTTTTTCATGGGTGACATCACGGAAAACAAGAACAACTCCTATAATCTCACTCCTGTCATTTCTAATGGGCGCGCCAATGTCGGCAATGGCCCGTATTGATCCATCTTTGGCTATGAGTGCAGTGTGGTTGGCAAGACCAATGATTCTACCAAATTCTATCACTCGCTGGACTGGACTCACACATTTTTGACCGGTTTTTTCATTTATAATGTTAAAAATTCTGCTGGAGGGTTTACCCACTGCCTCCTCGTTGGACCAGCCACAGAGGTCTTCTGCAACCTTGTTAATCAAAACAATCCTTCCCTCGATATCTGTTGTAATAACACCATCGCCAATGGAGCGTAGAGTTACGCTCAATCGTTCTTTTTCAGCCTGGAGAATTCTTTCGGTATTTTTTCTTGCACTTATATCAGTGGCAATTTCCATACGTACAAGCCTTCCATCTGTCCAGCGAATGGCCTGATCTCTGCATTCGTACCACCGATCATCGCTGACGTTATGATATTCCCACACATGGACACCCGTTGGTTTCCCTTCTGAATCAACGAGCTGGCGGTTGGTACAAAAACTACAGGAGCCACACTGATCCTTATGCAAAACCTCATAGCATTTTCGTCCGATGTAATCACCATAGAGAATTCGCCCATGACTATTCATAAAAAGGAGTTCATGAGTATCCATGTCAGCGACACAAACTACTGCATCCAGACTGTCGAGTACTGACTGAAATCGTTCGGATATATTTGTCAGTTCTGTTTCTCTGGAAGAGATAGCCCCCATGATAGTACGAAACTCGGTAATACCGCCTGACATATCAGGACTAAAAACAAGACTCTTTTCATCGTTCGAATTTGCAAGGGCTTCGATAATATTGTCTATCGGCCTGGAAAAATACTTATGAAAAACAATGCGCAGGGTCAAAAAAAGTAGAAAAAAGAAAAGTAATAAAAAGCCAAGATGATACAAAATGCTTTTCTGCAGCGAACGATTCAGCACTGATGTTGACACACAATAATAAATATTCCAGTCAGAAGGTTCTGTAAGTTGCTTATGCAAAGCGACAAACTTTTTATTCTGAAACAAAAATGTAAAAAGCCCGTTCTCATCGGGAGCGGAAATGTCTTTTAAATCAAAGGCAAGATTATGACGGGTTTCCATTAGGGAACGATCGGGATGATACAGAGTTTGCCCTGTGGTCGACAGTAGAAAAACCATTTCTTCTTCAAACAGCTTCCCTGTCTCAAAACTGGCCATCACAGGAATAAAATTTTCCAGGTTACATTCTACTATCAGTAAATAGCCGTTCTGAAGAGGATACTGGATCGTCACCACAGAACGTTTTGTCAGCAAAGATTGATAGTGATGCTGCACACGCCTTTTCTGATTAGAGTTCTCAGAAACCATAACACTGAAATCAAGACCAATATATTCACTGTAGGGTTGGGAAATCCAGATAACCGTGCCACTGGAATCAAGAACGTAGAAGCTGTCTCCATGAAAATAAAAATAGCGGGACGCCGTCAAATCATCCAGCAACGCTTCAAAATTATCCGGATGCAGCTTGAGTACCGACTGGACCATTGAATCGGTGTGAAATAATGTATTCTGGATAAGGGTACTCGCCACGTTAATCCTGGCATGCATGGCCGTAGAATATTCCAGACGAATTTTTCTGTATTCACGAAAAACTGTCAGGATTGAAATAGCAATAAATGCCGTAAACGCAATAATAGAGAGTGTCAGTTTGATTCTTTGTTGCAGGGATTGGTGCGTCACTTATATTTCTCCGTTATTACGGAACTGTTTTCCCTGTACAATCACTTCATATACAGGTCGCACCACATCGCCATATTGATCAAATTTCAACTGCCCCATAAGCGTGTTGTATCTTCCAGCCAATAAAGCTTTTTTAAGTTCTGTACTGTTTATATGTGCACTCCGCCTTAGGGCATCAGCTAAAATCATGACTATTTCATAAGCTCTTGTGGATCTGGCTGTTGCGTTTTTATGAAATCTTTCTTTAATCTGCTTGGAAAAGTCGCGGAATGCGGGAAGGTTGTTGTCCGGGTCAATGAAGGTGACTAGACTTAAACCTTCAGCACTGTTTCCGGCATGGCGCATCAATCCTGGTGTCTGAGTCCAGATAGAACCAATAGTATCCCCACCATAACCGGCCGCTTTGAGCTTTTGCAAAGCGACTCCAGTCATACTGGCTTCAGTGAGCAAAACAATTGCATCCGGCTGTGAGCTGAGCAGTTCATCTATTATACTGGTCCAGTCAGCTGGCTCTCGAGACTCAAACTGTACCTCGCGGATTGTTCCTGAGAAATGGTCCTTTACGCTGTTCGCATAGTCCTTGACAAAGGCTGCGTTTGTCATGTCCATGAGAAAAACCACTGATTGAACATTCTTCTTCAACAGGGCTGCCATCTTTTTACCATAGAGCGTACAATCCACTGAAGTACGAAAAAACATGTCATCCCGACCGCTCAGTTCAGTTGTCGCTGTATAAGCAGTTATGAGTAAGGTATCGTGGGAAGTAACAAAGGGATACGCTTTAAGGGTATTGGAGGAATAGCTGTGACCGATGATAGCGACAACACCCTCTTCAACAAGTGATTCATCCGCTTTTTTCACCCCTGCATCATTATTTTGATCATCCCGAATTAACAATTCAAGGGGGCGTCCATTGATTCCACCATCATTATTAATTTCATCCACGGCAAGAAGCACTCCATCGCGGATATGTTCTCCAGCCGCCCCTCCCCGGCCACTAAGATTGATCGACAGACCTATTTTGATTGGTGATTGCTGCTGACAGGAAAGAAGAAATAGTAAGATACTGAATGGGAATAACAAACGATACAGATACGGCAGCGAAAACTTCATGTGGCACGCTCCTGTTTATTTTGGGTGAATAGACCTACACAATTGGCACCGAGTGGAACAGGATATCTTTATTTTTTTCTATTAATATTGAGGAACCAGCAGAAAATATTCACAAAACTCATATTTATTATACTAATCCGTAAATGTAAGTCAAATGGTATCAGGGAAAGAATCCCAGATAGAGGCTATTGCTGGAGTGTTAAAAGTTTCAGCAGACAGAAGGTGTGGCTTAGAAAAAATTCCTGATTTATCAAAGATGATGTTATCGTGAAAAGTGCTTTGCGCCGGAATAACGGAATAGAAAAAAACTATATTTTACGAGTCCATCAAAGATGGCAGCGTACCGATATTGATTATTCCAAAGATATCTTCTGTAGAGTTCTCTGGAGGAGGGATGAAAATTTTGTATAAACATCTTTTTTGTCCTCTTTCTCAGGATTCTGCAAAGATCTGAAAAAAGATTCACAAATCATGCGGTCATCTCTATTCCACTCTGAAGTGTAACCGCTTTTAACGGGAGATTCATCCTGGTGGGATATCTGTCGGTCGTAATCTCTACGACCGTGCGCCCAATTTATAATATGCTTATAAAAAAGAAGCTGCCTGTCGAGTAGAACAAAAAGCAGCTGAATATTCTTCACCGGTCCCACATACAGCAACTGTTTATCAAGGCGCATACCCAAAAGCCTTGTTCCGGACAAGAACTTTTTTCCCTTGAGCGCTGTTCCCACAGCACCCACCAGTCCTCCAACAACAGCAAAAGCACCCACAGAGAGTCCACCCGCAACCAGATCTGCACCTGCTCCCACTGCCGCCCCACTCAAAGCCCCAGCCATGATAAGCTGGGACGAGTTCAAGCCCAGAAACTCCCAGGTCTTCTCAGAGAACAGATCTTCCTTCAGAATGGACTGGGGAGGCAAATCCAAATTAAAAATATTGTGTTTGTACAAAGCACGCATCCGTTCCTGACTCTTTTTTTCTCTTGTCCTGATAAACTGCACATACTGTTCGTAAAGTCTTGTTTGCAATGCCTCTTCATCAGCACCTGCCTTAAAAGAAATGGAGTGACTGTAACCCAGCCCTTCCTCCAGAAAGTCAATCAATAACTTCACAACCTGATTATTACGTTCCAGCCAATCCTGCTCAAAAGCCGTAACCACTCTGTCCAGAACAGGTTGCAGATCCTGATCGATACTTTTCAGGCTCTCAAGGAGCTCTATGCGTTCTCTGTACGTCGCCTGACAGGAATTAAAAAGACGTATTGAGTTAAAATGTTTTCGAAATTCCCTCTGCCATTTCCCTAGCCAGGCGGCTTCCTCTTCTTTGCAGTTTATAATGGCCATACGCGGACATCCGGTGAGTCGCAAAATCTCCATCTCTGCTTTGTCCATATTACGCAAAGGCCTTGAGCCATCTACCACAAAGATAATGCCGGCCCCTTCAAGCAGGGGTTGGAGTAAACGGCAGTCATCATGAAAATCGGTATCATTTTTGTGGGCTTCAATAAAGTCGCGGATCAGGGTTTCGTCTTTTCCTGTATAATTCTGCATCCATTGCAGGGTTTTTCGTGGATTTTGAAACCCGGGAGTATCAATAAAACGAATTATTTCCTGACCATCAATGGTGACCGGAAAACTCTGGCACTCTCTTGTTTCACCAGGCATCGGGCTGATACGTACGGAATCATCTTCTGCAAGTGTAGAGAGCACTGAAGATTTGCCCTCATTGGGATGACCGACAACAGCAAACTCGGGAACTCTATCATTTTTCATAATGTCGTCACCAGGGGGCTCAATTGCAGACAAGGATCAGCCAGTGTCGCCATTTTTTGCTGCCAGATCTTTAAATCATTGTCTGTTACCGGGGTGAAAAGTGTATCCAGTTTCGGCTTACCAATCAGTGCCACTATAATATGTGTTTCATTATCGCAATGGACCCGTAATTCCTGGAGAAACCTCAGTATTTCCTGAATAGGCGGCTGCCATGCTTCCTGAAGGATGAGTAAAGGCTTACAAGTGGATTCATCATCGTGGGAAAAATGATCAATAAGCGCACGGTTATCTATATATTCTCCATCCATTCGAATGGTGCCGCCAATTCTGTAGCCAAAAGCCTGACTGCAAAATTGCTCAAGCTCACTGAAATCACAGTCATCAAACAGTTCATCCGGAATAAGAGCCAGCAGCTCTCCATTTACTGCAACTGTTCTTTTTTCGGAAATAGTTTCTGCTGAGACCTCATCCCTGTTGGTAACAGATTTTTCCGGCTTGAGATCATTGGCTTTTTCCGCTGGCTCACCCAGTACTTTTTTCCGCAGGCTGGTCTCCAGGCGTGGTGTGAGCAGTCGATGTAAAAGCTGATTGTGATCAGCGCGGTTAAAAGAAATGCGACTGAGTGTCCTGTTACGTTCAAAAGACCCCGCCACAAACAGAATAATTCTGGGCAACAGGCAATAACAGCAGATTGCCAAGCCGAGAAAAGGCCACCAGGAGACCAGGTCCTCACTTGCCAGATGATAGAAGCCATCCTTTAAAATCATCCGACTTCCCTCAATCTGTTTTAAGCCGGGATAACTGGTACTACCCAGCAGCCATGACCAGGGAAAAGCAAGCCACTGCACCATCCTGTAAACAAACTCTGAAGAAACTTGAATGGTGGATTGCCAGCCAAATGCCAGATCTGAGCTTGCCACTTTGACCAGAAGTGCGCCCAGTACGCCAAAGTTAAACGCAATACCAAAGAGCTGGAACAGGAGAAAAAGAGGCCAGAAAAAAAGCGGACCATAACCTTTGCCACGGGCACGAACTGCAGCAAGGGCAGCCGCAAATTGTGAACGTCGAATACCACCCATTTTATCCAGCCCATACTTCCTGAGCCTGAACAGAAAACTGTTAAGTCCCTTATTCACAAATGAAAGAAGTAGAGAAGAGCGCAGGTCAAGGCCTTGCATTTTGCGAATGATGGCAGCACAAAAAAGGGAAAGAAGAATCAAGAACTGGAAACCCACAAAAACAAGAAAAAACAATGAGACATTGACCGGTTGCTTTCCGGTATAAGTGAGAAAGGAATAGCTGAGCCCAGCTCCTGTTGCCATGGCCATGAAAGAAAAAACAGACCAGAAAAGACCGTACAGCTCATACCACATACGGCCCGGCAGTAGAGCCTGACCGTTTTGGGCACGATTTTCTCTGTTTCGCTGTTCCTGCAGCCATCTGAAAATCAACCATTCACGATCAGCCTCTGTGGACTCAAATTCCGGAGCAATGTCATTCAGATAGAAAATACGATCCCTGTCCCTCAACGCACTTAGGCCCTCTTTTTCTTCCAGTTGTTTGTCCTGGATAAAAAAATACTCAAGATCAAGAAAATCAGGGATACGCCACAACGGTTTCATACTATCAGTCAGCAGTTGATGGATTCGTAAAAACTGAATCCGTGAGCGGGCGGCGGGTGATTTTTCTAACTATGACACAATTCTTTACTTGTTACGTTAAATCAATGAATTGGTCTCGAAAAATTTACCCATCCGTCACGGGTTCAGGAAAAAGATAAAAACCAGGATGGACAATACCAGTTTTTAAAACCTATGAAAAGAACGTTTGTGTAGCATATCTTCCTTTGTATTCTATATTTTCATCGCCAATCTGAAAAAGAATGGGTAGATTGTCGCTTTCAATTATTCAAGGCCGATTTAACCGGAATCAATTCAGTTTACTGGATAAATAACTCAACAAAACAGACTCTCAAAAAAACAGGTGCAAACAACAAATAACTGGCAGGCCAATCTGCTTCTTCTCATAACAGCTTTGATCTGGGGATTTGCCTTTGTTGCCCAGCGCCAGGGGATGGAATATGTTTCCCCTTTCACCTTTAATGCAATCCGTTTTGCAATAGGTTCAATATCCCTTCTGCCGATTATAGCTTTCAGCAGACGCAATCAAAAAACAGGGTCGTTACCACCTTTAACCTCCCTGCCGGGAATCGCAGGCGGTCTTCTCCTTGGTCTTGCACTTTTTTTCGGGTCGTCTTTTCAGCAAATTGGAATTGTAGAAACCACTGCAGGAAAGGCTGGGTTTATTACCGGGCTTTATGTCATTTTTGTCCCCATACTTGGCCTTTTCTGGAAACAAAAGACAGGACTCGGCACCTGGTTTGGAGCAGTACTTGCTGTCATTGGAATGTACTTCCTGAGTGTCAACGATGATTTCAGCATATTAACAGGCGACCTGCTGGTACTTGTCAGTGCATTGTTCTGGGCCATCCATGTTCAGTTGATTGCCTGGCTCTCACAAAAATTTGACACATTACTTCTCTCTCTTTATCAGTTTGTGTTCTGCTCAGTTTTCAGCTGGCTGGCTGCTCTTCAGTGGGAAACAATGACACTTACCGGGATAAAGGAGGCTCTCTTTCCCATTCTTTACACAGGAATACTGTCAGTGGGAATCGCTTACACGCTGCAAGTTGTAGCCCAGAAACGGGCACATCCCGGGCATGCTGCGATTATCCTCAGCCTTGAATCCGTTTTTGCTGTTATTGGCGGTTACCTGTTCCTGGCGGAAACAATCTCATTACGGGGTTTTATAGGTTGTGGCCTGATGTTGACCGGAATGGTAATCTCTCAATTACTCACACAGAGAAATCTGCAGGCAGGCACAGAATCATTCCCCTAATATAGCGTTGATATTCTATTCTTGACCTTTGCAGGCACACTGTATAAAGTCGTGCTCATTGTTTTCAGGCCACCTTGAAAAATTGTCTTTTCGCCCAATTCCTTCGTTATTTGAAAATTCTTATCCTCGGAATATCGACTATATGCCTGGGTAAAACATTTCAAAACACCTCGATATTGAACGAAAATCTTAATGTTTCAAGGTAGCCTTTATATATCATACATTCAACAACCTGCCGGGAACCTACCTGAAAATGGCAAAAAACAGATAAAAGGTTCTTATATCTTACCTCATGTCGCGAAAAATGCTCCCCAGCATCCTTTCTATCCCAATACTCATCACCCTGATCTTCTTTACCTCCGTATTTTTAAATGGAAACCACGGTTTTAACGTAGATAAGTCAAAAAATGGCCTGTGGGTATCCGAAATTACAGAAAGCCAGTTAAACAGTGTGCAAACCGGCGATTTAATCGTTGCAATAAATTCTATTCCCTACTCAAAAATACTTGGGCAACTTGTACTGCAGGAAAAGCCCAGCTCCACGAAAACTATAACTGTGCTGCGCAATGACCAGCACCTGACATTTCCCCTGACAACCGTACCATATACGCTGCCATCTTTTCTCCTGATTGTCTGGCAGCACTTTCTCCTGATTGTTCTCTTTCTAATCCTGGCGATAATCGCCATAACATATGCGACTCCAAGCCCGAGGAGACGCCTCTTTTTCCTGATGATTTGCGGTTTTTCATCAACCATTGCCGCCACTCTGGTTTCCCATGCCGGGACAATGGACCCCACTTTGATATCCATGAGCTTTTTTTGTCTAGCTATCAGTAACTGGTTTGCCTTTGGCGCATGGATCCACTTCACGTGGCGATTTCCTGCAGAACGCGATCTGCTGAGAAATCATCCGGGTGCTGCAGCAGTCTTTTATCTTCTTCCTCCGGCAGTGGCTATAACCGGTGCACTGATAGTGGCAGGAACAAGCGTGGAATTCTGGCCCTGGCTCCAGAGATTACGTAATCTTTTTCTGCCGCCAATAATCCTTGCCACCTTTATAAAACACACTGTTGATTTCATAAAACTGCCACCTCAGCCAGCCAGAAACCAAATCAAGCTCCCACTTGCTGCATACTGGCTTTCCTTTGGCCCCTACTTCTTTTTATATCTGTTACCAAGCATACTTTTTGATCGTCCGATCATTCATATACGCACAATCATTCTTGCATTCCTGTTCCTGCCGATAGCCTACCTTGTCTCTCTCCTGCGATACCGACTTTTTCAGGTAGATCGGATGATCAGTAAAAGCCTTACGTATATTATACCCATCACCTCTTTTACTGGATTATACTCGCTCTTTCTTATTGTTCTAAAAAGATGGTTATGGCAGGATCAAATCCTTTCCGAACAGTTTTTCTTTATTTTCCTGATTGTTGTCGTGGCATTATTCAATCCCCTTGTCTACCGATTACAAAAAAAGATAGACCGGGTGATGTTTGGAAACCAACCCATTTCTCCGCTGCTGTTTAGAAAATTCAGCCGTCAAATCAGTACAGCCCTTGATATTCCTGAACTTACTAAAGCCATAAGCCATGATATGCCAAAACAATTTGGTATTCGATGTGCGGCAATGCTTATTCTGGACGACCGGGAAAAACATATTCTCTCCGACCAGGAAATTCTTGACCCCGCAAGATGGTTCAACAGTGAGCTTGTAAATACCCTTAAGAAAAAGAAAGGCTATCTGCGTTGTAATATTATTCCCAGCAAACCGCAGCTTTCCCGGGAGCTTGAAGAAATCAGTCAGGCTGGATACAGCATGGTACTGGGCTTATTCGGCAACAAATCTCTGATCGGTCTTCTTTTTATTGGCCCAAATACCAGTGGCAGACTTTTCACCAACGAAGATACTCAATTTTTTGCAACACTTGCCAACCACACGGGAATAGCCCTTGAAAACAGTCTGCGCTATGCAGCCCTGGCTAAAAGCAAGCTGCAGCTGGAAAAGCTGTTTGAACAACTCCTGCAACAGAAAAAGATGGCAGCCGTCGGCGAAATGTCAACGGTTCTGGCCCATGAACTCAAAAACCCCTTGGCAGTGATCAACAGTTCAGCTCACCATTTGCAAAAAAGTAGTCATCCGGATGAGATCATCGATGAGATGACAGAATTCATCATAAATGAGATAGCCAGTATCAACCGAATTCTCTATCGTATGGTGGATCATGCAGAGAACCCGTCTTCGGATATTCAGGAGATTGAACTGCAGACAACCATCCCTGCACTTATCAACAAATGGAAATTTTCTGCAGATCATCATCCTGAAATTCAGATTGAGTGTGATATTCCCTCCCAAATCACAACACTCCATGCTGACATCGATCAACTCGGACAGATCCTCCTGAACCTGATCCGTAACAGTGAAGAGGCCATGGGAGAAAAGGGGAACATAACTGTCTCAGTAAGAGAAGAAGAGGAGATGGCAGTGATACGGATCGCAGACACAGGCCCTGGTATCCCGCAAAACCAGATAAATGAAATTTTTAAAAGCTTTTTCTCGACAAAAGAAAGAGGACTCGGACTTGGGCTGCCATTCTGCAAAAAACTCATCGAAGCACAACACGGGACGATTCTGGTCAAAAACAGAAGAGACACTGGCGCGGAGGTCAGCATTCACCTGCCATTCCATAGTCAGTCGTAAAATAGCAAACAATTCCAATTAAAAAAAATGCCAGCCAAAAATTGAAGAGGCAAAATATTGCAAAAAAATATCAACATAACGGTTCTCTGTGAAAACAGTGTTGGCGGGACAACCAGACTCATTGGTGAGCATGGCTGGGCTGTGGGAATAACTACATCATCTCAGCGTATCCTCTTTGACACCGGCCAGGGTCTTGGTATCGTAAACAACAGCGATCTCTTGAATTTTGACCTTGCAGGAGTGGATAAAATCGTTCTCAGTCATGGCCATTATGACCATTGCTCAGGGCTACCACTTGTCCTTCCCCTAACCGGAAAAATCGATGTCCATATCCATGAGCAGGCTTTCAACAGGCGCTATCACAAGCAGCAGGACAGTGAGAGTGTGAGAGATATAGGTATCCAGTGCACACAAAGCCATCTCGAATCCCTTGGAGCCCGCTTTGTTTTTAACAAAGATTTCACTAGAATAGTTGATGGAATATACTTAAGTGGAGAAATCCCCCGAGTCACCTCATTTGAAAAGCCTGATCCCACACTCAAGCAGGCGGATCATTCTGATACGCTTCAGCAGGATCAACTGCTCGATGACCAGACCCTTATTATCGAGAGTACTCAGGGTCTGATCCTCATTCTTGGTTGTGCCCATGCAGGGCTCATCAATATCCTTACCCATGTTCAACAGCAACTGCCGGACCAGCCAATCCACACTGTCATCGGTGGTACTCACCTCGGGTTTGCAAGTGATGAACAGTTTGCAGCAACTGTGGAGGCCCTGGAGAGATTTCATATCCAATGTCTTGCCGCAAGCCACTGTACCGGCCTTGCGCGGGGAGCGGATCTGGCAAGGACTTTTGGCAGCAATTTTCGTTTTGCGCCGGTGGGTACTAAAATTCACATTCCATGACCACACCTGCTGTTCAAACGTAACCAGTCACAATATTTGTAACTCTATGGTTTCACATACTCAATTCCGTAAGCCTTCACAGGTGCCTGTGAAGGCTTATATTCAAACAGATGTCCAGAGCGCCTTCTGCAATGCTTGCAGCTGTAACCACACTCTGCCCCGGGCTCCTGCCATAGATGCTGCACAAAAGCTCATGACAAGAATGGATCAGGAACTTGATGTGGCTTATCTCAACTCCAAAGCATTGGGGAAAATGTTTGGGGTCCTTGTCTGCCGCACTCAAAAAGGCGAAGCAAAAACCCTGAAAGCATTTTCAGGACAATACAATGGAGAATGGGAGAAAAAAGGCTGGGTCCCTCCTCTCTTTGATGTAAAGAAATTTCACAGTCTCAATGACCCTGTTGAAAAACAGATTAAAAAACTTGGCAGAGAATCAGAACGAACCACAGAGGGCACAGCAAAGTATATCGATATTCTCCAGACAAGAAAAAAACTCTCACAGCAGCTGATGAAGGATATTCATGCTATGTACACCCTCCATAACTTCAGAGGTCAGCAGCGTTCTCTTTCTGATCTTTTCCCGGAAGGAAATGGAATCCCCACCGGGACTGGTGACTGTTGTGCGCCTAAACTCCTGAACTTTGCAGCAACCCATGATCTTCAGCCCATAGGCTTGGCCGAATTCTACTGGGGACTGACTAATAAATCAGCTACCCGCCAAGAGGGACATTTTTATTCAGCCTGCAAAGATAAATGCGGGCCCATCCTCGGATTCCTTTTATGCGGTATCGAGACGGGAAACAAACTTGCTTGAGCTGACTTTTCTGCATATTGATCCGGATTTTCTTGTGGTTGATAAACCAGGCGGCCTTCTTGCCGTTCCCGGACGCGGACCGGACAAACAGGATTGTGTTGTCAGCCGGGTTAAGGCGCTGTATCCGGACTGCATCAAACAACCAGCTGTGCACCGACTGGACATGTACACCTCCGGCATCATGATTCTTGCCAGAAGTAAAGAGGCCCACCGCCGTCTATCCATACAATTTGAACAACGCCTGGTGAAAAAGGAATATACCGCGCTGCTGGACGGATTGCTTGACCATGATAAAGGCCTGATAGAGTTGCCATTCAGACTGGATACAGACAATCGTCCTCTGCAGATATATGACCCAATTCATGGAAAAACAGGGATCACCCGTTGGCGAAAGCTCTCAGAGAACAGAAAGACAACACGGGTTCTCTTTTTGCCGTTGACAGGACGTACCCATCAGCTGCGTGTTCATGCGGCCCATCCGTTGGGACTCGGTGTACCGATCGTTGGAGACACCCTGTACGGCAGAGGTAAAGAAGGCGGGCAGATGTTTTTACATGCCAGTTTTCTTTCCGTCCTCCATCCTTTCAGTGAACAGAACATGGACTTTTCGTCAGAACCATCATTTTAGCAGGCTTAAAGCACAAAAAAATAATCAAACCATATTTTTTCGCCTGACTGGTTTTCAGAAAATCTTAGACTAATCTAATAATGATGGACTCGCAAAAAGCTAAAATTTAAGATGGATTTGTAAAAAACCTTTTTTTGTCTCAGAAAGATTTGCTGAAGCCGGGACATACATGACTGATTTTGATCACAAAATTACGACATTTGGCATCAGAAACAGAATCCTTGTTTTTTGCCCTCATGGTCACCCTTACTCCCACATTGGGTCTGGGATGGCTTTTCTATACCCAGACAAAAAAACTACTGCTGGGTAAGGCAGCGTTTGAACTGCATAGTATAATCGATCAGGCCCACCGAGAGACAGCACTGTGGCTCAAAGAGAGTGTGTATAGTCTGAAGGTATTTTCCAACTCCTATGTCCTTTCTGAAAACTTAGAGCGTGTCATCAACACAAAACAGTCCGGCAACTCTCTTTCTGCAGAAATATCACCTGCACCTCTCAAAACGATTACCGAGTATCTTGCACTGGTTCAATCCCAATTCCATGAGTACCAACGGCTGCTGGTACTTGACAGCAAAGGTGCTGTAAAAGTTCAATACCCGGAAAGTAAGGCAGATTTTTCACTCCCCGTTGACTGGAAGGAACAGCTTGAAAAAAACAAAATGATTATCGGGGAGACAAACAGCAGTGATCTCTCTATAGAAGCAACATTTTTGCTGGCTGTACCTGTCTTATCAAATGGTCAAAGCTTTCTTGGAATCCTGGCTGCCGAGATGACCATTAATGAGCTGAATTCAGTTATTAAATCCATAACCATTTCAAGATCTGCCCATATCTCGCTTCAGAGAAAAAATGGTTCACTGCTCAGCTCCAGCAGGCAGGCTCAGAAATCTGATACAACACCAGCCTCTGCTACCCTGGATCCGGAGAGAATGAACAACAGATCCAATGAATTATCCATCTACAAAAATGCGAATGGATCAAAAGTTGTTGGACTTTCTTCCCCGCTGCCACTCCTCCCCTGGAATATTGCGATGGAAAAAGATTACCAGCAGGCCTTCAGGGAAGTGCTGGAGCTTAAAAACATCACACTCGCAATTCTTGCAATCCTGCTGTCTGTTGTTGCTGTTGCCGCATTTCTGCTATCCCACAGCATCCTTTCACCTTTAAAACAATTGATCAACGGTGCACCCCGGGTTGCGGATGGTGATCTCGATGTGCAGCTGGAGGTTCGAAGGCATGATGAGATTGGGTTTACCATGTCAATTTTTAACGATATGGTGATCCGGCTTCGTAAAAACCATGAAAAACTGGAAAAGCTCTCTGCAGTAGACGCGCTGACAGGGCTGTTCAATCGTAAACGTTTAATGGAAATGTTTGCGTTGCATATTAAACGCTATGCCCGGCATCAGACTCCTTTCTCTGTTCTGATGGTTGATCTGGATCATTTCAAAGAGATCAATGACCGCTATGGGCATCTGGCTGGAGATGCTGTGCTGGTCAGTATTGGAGAATTACTCCGAGAGATGCTGCGCTCAATTGACACAGCAGGAAGATATGGTGGTGAAGAATTTTTAATTATCCTGGATGACATCAGGGAACAGGAAGCTCTTCATACGGCTGAACGCATCCGGATGGCTGTGGAAAACAACGAGGTTATCGCAGATGGAAAAACAATCAGAGTTTCCATCAGTATTGGTGTGGCCACGATCAGTAATATCTTTGACATGGAGAAAGGACGGCTGATTAACAGGGCGGACAAAGCACTCTATGAGGCAAAACGGAACGGTAGAAATTGTGTGGTTCTTTCCCGCTCAATGGGCACTGATCAGTTACAAACCTGACTAGCTTTTATTGCTTCAGCATAAGTATTACGACAATGATTATTACTTGTATAATGTAACCCAAACAGATGACTCAGATACGGAGAACAGTTCATGAAAAAAATACTTGCAGCGACTGCCCTCATTGTCCTGTCCGCTTCTTCTTTATATGCTGCAGAGGTCGTCGTGGTTCCTCTGGGCAGTAAAACTTTCATAGAGGCGTCCATTTTCTGGCGTGGAGCATGGGAAGAAAATGTGCAGTATCAAATTGGTGATGCGATTCAATATGGTGGATCCGGTTATCTCTGTATCGGGGACCACACATCATCGGGAACCAATTTCCCGCCTGATGCACAATACTGGAGTCTTATGGTCCTGCAGGGTGCCAATGGACCAACCGGACCGCAAGGACCTATTGGTCAGACGGGTGCTGAAGGACCAACCGGACCGCAGGGGCCAACTGGTGAAATGGGCGCTGCCGGGCCGACAGGTCCACAGGGACCCATTGGTCTGACAGGGCCTGCCGGCCCCCAATGTTGTTGACTTAAGCGAATCAACCTGGAGAACTTTATTAACTCACTGATATTTCTCGAGAATCACGTGCGAAACCTGCTGGTTTATGGT
>DQTH01000259.1 GCA_015662865.1 Desulfocapsa sulfexigens | reverse complement strand
AGTTTCGTTTTCAGGATATCACCTGTCTGGATATTATCCCGAATCTCATCGATCATATGCTGAGTATTTAATTCTGCCATGAAATATCCCTAAAAAAATATTATCTATTAATAAATTATTTTCTACAGTAACGAAATTCGTTGAATAAATATCGCACAGACTACAACTGAAAACAGGCTTTCATCGGGACGAACGGAACCGACCAACCTGAGACTAGCACCCCGCAAGGGGGTATAAGTGCCTTGTGGGTGTTCGTAACCCTCTGATTTAATGTCAAATCCACAAAAGATTGGTTTTATTGCTGCTTATATGTAGTAAAGCACTAATTAACAATAGCATAAAAAAGAGATGACTGTCTAGCTGGTGAGAAAAAAGAAAGGAACAAAAATGCAGGAGAGAACAGAACCTCTCCTGCAGGTAAAAATGGCTCACTCGGGATACCAGTCCACCCCAATTCGCCGGATCATATTAAAACCACCACTGAGGACTTTAGTATTTGAAATACCGATACTATCCAGGAAACTCTGAATCTCAAATGACCTGGTTCCTGCATCGCAGAGAATGATGAGTTTTTTATCTTTTGGCAGCTGTTCATGGTGTGCACGAATTTCATTATATGGAATTGCAAGCCACTTAGCAGTGCCAAATTTTTCCACGAATGGTCCGGCTTCCAGAGGGTGCCTGATGTCAAGTGCCAGCCAGTCAGGCTGGGTTGAAAAATCATCCATCCAGGAGAGAAACGACCCGAGACTTGTCTTCCGTAAACGTCCATCACAGAGATTATCTGCAACATAGGCAATGGCATTTATTGAATCAATGGCAGCAGAAAATGGCGGTGCATAGGCCATCTCCAGAGTTCCAAAATCATCTATGCTTGCTCCCATGGAAATATATGCTGCAGCAGCGTCAATTCTGGCTGAGATACCATCACCCATGGGCCCAAAACCCTGAAGGCCGAGTACTTTTCTGGTACGACGATCAAAAACCATCTGAAAGCAGACTATGGATTCCGTTGGAAAAAAATGGGCCCTGTCAGATGGTGCTGTGAGTGCAACATCAGCATCATAACCTTCAGCCAGAGCCACATCCCGACTGAGACCGGTGGCACCGATACACACATCAAAGGCTTTCATGATAAAACTTCCCACAGCGCCCTTAAATGTCGAAGGGATACCTGCCATGTTATCACCTACTACACGACCTTCCTTGTTTGCCAGTGATCCAAGAGGTGCATAGAATTTCTTTCCGGATACAAGATTCACGACCTCAACACAATCACCTGCAGCATAAATGAAAGGGTCAGAGGTCTGCATGCGTTCATTTACGACAATGGCACCCATGGGAGATGTCTGGAGGCCGGCATCCACCGCAATCTCGGAACGCGGCCGAACACCGGCTGCCATGATTACAATATCAGCATCAATTGTCCGCTTGGCAGTACGCAGGCCTGTAACCTTGCCATTTTCACCGATAATTTCTGTTGCACCTTCTCCAAGAAAGATATCCACATCATTATCACGCATATGTTTGGTAAGCATGGAGGCCATGGGGAAATCAACTATTCGCGGCAGCACCTGAGGCATAAACTCAACAACTGAGGTTTTCACACCCCACAGGTCTTTGAAGGCTTCAGCCATCTCAAGACCTATCGCCCCGCCACCGATAACCACAGCAGTATCAACCTTGCCTTTGGCTATTCGATCTTTTATTTCGATGGCTTTATGTAAATCAGAAATGGTAAACACACCATCAAGGTCAACACCGGGAATGGGAAGAATAAATGGTTTGGAACCTGTGGCAATCATCAGGATGTCGTAAGGAATAACCTCCTCATTTCCGCTTGCTACATCTTCTACTTTAACTGTTTTGTTCTGACGATCAATGGCCACAGCTCTGGTGCCGGTTTTTACGATAATTCCTTTGGCATCCTTAAAAAATTCTTCATTTCGCACCATATGAAAACTGGTGGAACGTAACTCTGCTTCGTCAGAAACATCTCCAGAAACGTAATATGGAATTCCACAGCCGCCATAGGAGATCAGGGTATCCTGATCAACAATTGTTACCTCGGCGTCCTGCATCAAACGTTTTACTCGACACGCTGCCTTAGGACCTGCGGCTACTCCACCTATAACGACTATTTTCTTTCCCATCCGTACCCTCCAATGCTCCCAAATAACGGTTGCTGCTTAACTATTTAATTTTTTAGTGATATGGACAAATGAACAATAAAATGGAATAAAACACAAGTAGAAAAGAGAGAACTATCGTCCCCTGATGTTGGATAAACTATCAAGTACCAGTCGTTGACGCTCATCAAACAAACGACGACTGATCAGCCAGATTGCAGTTACAACGCCAAAACCAGTGCCTGCCGCAATGAGAAACATAATAAGAATTTGATATTTCACAGCATCAAGTGGCGAAGAGCCACCTAAAATCTGGCCGGTCATCATTCCCGGCAGACTCACGACCCCGGCAGCAGCCATGGAATTAACTATGGGAATCATTCCGGTACGCATGCAGTCACGCCTGATCTCTCCACTTGCCTCCTGCCAGTTTTGACCAAGAAGCAGACGCTGTTCAACCATTCCACGCTGATTATAGATTTCCGTGGTCAACCTGTCTGAAGCCAGCGCAACGCCATTCATTGTGTTTCCAAGCAGCATACCTAAAAGCGGAATTGCGTACTGAGGAGTATACCAGGGATCAACACCAACCATTATGGTCAGTGCCAGGAAAGTAACGGTGAAAGAAGAGACAAGCATGGAACCAGTGCTTATAAGATAGCCTGTCGCACCACGCAGCTTTCGTTTCTGCCTGGCCCACACTTCGTAACCGGCAATGAGAAGCATGAAGAGTGACATAATAAAAACCAGCACAAAACTGACACTTTCAAACAGAACTTTTAATACAAGTCCTATGAGCAGGAGCTGTAATGTCATGCGGACGCCGGAGATTGCCATCCGTTTTTCAAGCCCCAGGCCAATCCGAAAACTGGTTACAGCCAGCAGGAAGAGAAGGAAAGCAGCCAGAGACAGGTCTAAAGCACTAAGTGATATAACACCCATTATATATTCTCCATCACAAGTCCTGAAGAGGTCACCTGGAATACTCGGGAAGATACGCGGGAGAGTTGTTCCATATCATGGCTGATCCAGAGGCAGATAGTTTTACCTGCAGAACAAATGTCCGCAATCATTTCTTCCACAACATGGGCCATTTTTCTATCAAGCGCTGACGTTGGTTCATCAAGGAGTAGAACAGCCGGATTAGTTATAAGAGTACGAATCAGGGAGAGCCGTTGTCGCTCACCCGTGGAAAGCCTGCTTATCTGCCAATCCATCACTTCCGGTGAAAACCCCAGTCTTTTCAGCAAATCT
>DQTH01000204.1 GCA_015662865.1 Desulfocapsa sulfexigens | reverse complement strand
TAAAACCACCGCCAAGTTCGTTGCACTCCATTAGGGCCCTTAAACGATCCTTGGAGTCTTTACTGAGGCTGTCCAGTGATGGTACCAGAAGATAGGCAAAAGCCTGGGCCGACGACCTGCCTACACGGCCGCGCAACTGGTAGATCTCTGCAAGGCCAAGCATGTCTGCGCGGTTGATGATAATGGTATTGGCAGATGGGATATCAAGACCTGATTCAATGATAGTGGTACAGAGCAGGACATCTATTTCACGGTTGACGAATCTCACCATGATGTCTTCAAGCTCCTTGCCGCTCATCTGGCCATGAGCCACTGCAATTCGTGCTTCAGGGACCAGTTCCTGGACTTTGGACGCCATACGGTAGATGGATTTTACCCGGTTATGGACAAAAAAGACCTGGCCTCCTCTGCGCATTTCTTTGAGCACAGCCTCTTTTATGACCAGATCATCGTAGCGGGCAACAAATGTTTTGACAGGCCTTCTGTGTTCTGGCGGGCTTGAAATAACGGACAGATCCCGAATGGAAAGTAAAGACATCTGCAGTGTCCTGGGGATCGGGGTCGCGGTTAAGGTGAGAATGTCCACTTCAGACTTGATCTGTTTGATCTTTTCCTTGTGGCTCACCCCGAATCGATGCTCTTCATCAATTATGAGCAGACCAAGTTCACGATACGTGATATCTTTTGAAAGCAGACGATGGGTACCGATGATGATATCAATTTTTCCGCTGCTGAGATCTTTCACGATTTGTTTCTGCTGAGTGGGCGAGCGAAAGCGGTTGATGCACTCAACGGTTACGGGAAAACCCTGCATCCGTTCGATGAATGTCTTTGCATGCTGTTCAGCAAGAACCGTGGTTGGAACCAGGATTGCAACCTGCAAACCATCTTCCACAACTTTAAAGGCGGCACGCACTGCAACCTCTGTTTTTCCGTATCCCACATCACCGCAGACCAGTCGGTCCATGGGCTTGTCTGAAGTAAGATCATCAATAACATCAGTGATGGCTTTGTCCTGGCCAACGGTTTCATCAAAGGGAAAGGACTCTTCCAGTTCATGGAAAAGCTCACCAGGAGCAGAAAAACGTCTGCCCTGCCGCATTTCACGTTTGGCGTAAATTTCAAGGAGTTCCTGGGCAACCTTCCAAACCTCTTCTTTGACCTTGGATTTGGTGGCACGCCACGACTGGGTGCCCAGCTTGTCGATGCGCGGCTCTCGGTCAGAAAGTCCTTCATAGCGGCTGATCAGGTTGAGCCGGTCAACAGGCAGGTAGAGTTTATCCCCATCGCGATATTCAAGGAGCATGTAATCATTGACCACGCCCTGCATGGTAAGTGTTGTCATGCCGAGATATCGCCCAAGCCCGTGGTCACGATGGACAACCACATCAGCATCATGGAGTTCAGCAAAGCGGACGGGTTCACCCTGTTTTTCTTTTTTTCTTTTGCGGCTGCCAATCCGCATTTCTCCGAAAAGTTCACTTTCGGAGAGGAAGTGGATTCCTGGATTACTGAGAGAAAATCCGAAGCTAAGGGGTTGGTCACATAGGTAGAGGATATCAGGGCTGGCTGTCTGAACAAGATTGTTCAGGTCGATGGGACTTTCAAGGAGTTCAATGGAATGCTGGTGTTTTTCAAGCAATTCTGCAAGGGTTTTTGTCTGGCGCAGTGACCTGCAGCAGAGAAGGACCGGCTCACCCTGATTTTGCCATGCATGAATCTGATCGGAAAGCGGCGGGATCAATCCCCGCTCTCTTCGTCGCAGACTGATATCCTGTTTCAGGACCTGATGGTTTGTTGCGGTAAGGGGATGGATTTGTTCCTGTTCAGTGTAGGGTGTACAGAGAATTGAGGCAAAGGTTGACATTCTTTGCCTGGTTTCTTTTGTGGGCAGGAAAACTTGTTCTGGTTCAAGTGCAGGTGTTTGAAGGGACCGCGCTTCTTCAAAATTATTGATTATCCGTTCCTGAACCATTTCCCGTGCCTGATCTTCCATTTCAGGGGCAAAATGAATCAGACAGGTTTCAGGAGGCAGAAAGTCAAACAGGTTTCCAAGCTGGTCATCACCCGGATAGAAAACAGGGAGAAAAAATTCCATGCCAGGGAAACGCAGGCCTCCGGCGATCTGGTCATGCAGCTTGCAGCTTTCGTCTTTGTCCCAGTCAAGTTGCCGGCTGTATTCGTCAAAAGTTTCGAGGATCTGTTTCATTCGGGGCGTTGAAACAGCGGGATAACAGATGTTACTGGCCGGTAAAATGACAGCCTCATCAATGTCCATGATTGAGCGTTGACTTATGGGATTAAAACCACGCAGAGATTCGATGGTGTCGCCAAAAAAATCGAGCCGCAAGGGCGTGCTGTGCAGAGTTTTGCCGGCAAGAAAAGAGGGTGGAAAAATATCTAGAATACCGCCCCGAACTGAATATTCACCAACACTCTGTACCAGGTTTACCTGTTCATAACCAAGATCGATGAGTTTCTGCAGCAGTTCTTCCCGATCACACTCTTCACCTGCAAGCAGGAGTTCAGCATTATCTGAAAGAATTTTGCGAGGCAGAGTACGGCGCATCAACGCTTCAGCTGATACAACGAGAATAAATGAGCTCTTTCTCTCTGTTTCCCCGAGTCTGTATAGGGTGGAGAGTCTTGCTGCTGTGGTCAGCGGGTCAGGAGAGAGCGGTGTGTATGGCGGAATTTCATACCCGGGATAGGTGAAGACCGGAAGACTGGTGAAGAGTTTCAGATCTTCTTCAATCTGGGGCACCATATCCTCATCCGGTACAATACAGCAGCACGGTTGTGATTCTGCCTGCAGAGCGGCAAGAAGTGCTTTTGAACTGCCCCGAAGTGCAGAGATTTTACAGGAGGATCCAGCTTGAATCAGAGTTGAGGAAAAGGAAGCGCACATGGCAATAAAAAAAATTGCCGGCTACATGGAGTACATGCGCCGGCAGAATAGAAATTATGAAAAGGTGTCAGGATTAGAAAACACCACCAATGGAGAAGTCCCAGACAGAAGAATCTTCGTCTTCTTCAGCATTGAGGTTGAAACCCCAAACCAGGCGCAGGGGTCCCATGGGAGACATCCAGCGTAATTCAATACCTGCGGCTTTGTTATATCTGTCAACCTCCAACTCAAGTTGATCGTTAAAGACTTTGCCTGCATCGAAAAAGATTACACCCTGAACTCCAGCTTCTGTCAGAAGAGGGAAGACATATTCAATATTTGTGAACCACATTTTGTCGCCACCAATACGGTCACCGGTCTCCGGATCAATTGGGCTGGCTCGTCCGAATTCAAAACCTCGAATTGTGTTAATTCCACCGAGGAAAAAACGTTCGTAAACAGGCAGTTGGCCGGGAGTATTCTCCCAGACCTGTCCACCGGCCAGCTTGAAATGAAAGACTGTGGACCAGGGCATGGGGAAGTACCAGCTGGTAAAGGCTTCGAGCCTGGTAAATTCCGCGTCGCCTCCAAAGGGTCCACCCGCATATTTTACCGTAATAGAATTTTCTGATCCGGTTCTGGCGCCAAGCCTTCTGTCGCGGGTATCGCGCACCATGGAAAATTTTACAGCACTTGTGACGTTGATATCAATGGAGTCCAGAATAATTTGAGATGCATCTTCAGACACATTGCTCAAATCAGTATCAGTGTAGCTGTAACTTCCATATCCACGCCATTTTTCAAAGAGCGGGTAACCAAAGCGAAGGGCACCACCTTTGGTATCTTTGTCATAGTCGTCATACTCACGGAACCAGTTAAAGGCGTCAGCTCCAACTGAAAGTTGAGAATCCCGGAAATGGGGATCTGTGTATCCCAGATTAAAGCGGCTTGAGTTAGCACTGAGGTTGGCGGCTAATGAAAGTGTGTCGCCACGACCGAGAAAGTTGTTTTCAGAAATTTCACCCATGACCATGAGGGAGTCAACCGAGCTGTATCCTGCACCAATACTGAACTGTCCTGTGCTCTTTTCTTTAACATTGACAGTGACGTTCATTTTTGACGGATCCATTGCCGGTTCCGGAACGATATTAACTTCTTCAAAGAAATCCAGACGCCGCAGTCGCTGTGTACTGACTCGCAGAGCTTTCGAGTCAAAGACACCGCCTTCGCCGATCTTAAGTTCCCTTCTTATAACGTTATCACGGGTTCTGCTGTTGCCCTTGATGGCAATGCGCTGAATATAAACCAGATCACCTTTGTCAATATTGATAAGAATATCCACGCGGGCACCAGTTGTTGATTTTTTCATTTTGGGACGGATATCGGCAAAAGCAAATCCTTTCTCAGAATAAAAATCTGTTACTTTCAGAATATCTTCCCGAAGGACCTGGCGATTGATAAACTCCTGCTCCTGAATGGAGAGGAGGCTGCGCAGCTTCTGTTTGTCTTCGATCAGATCACCTGCAAAAGAGACGGTACCCACACGATAACGCGGCCCCTCCTCTACGGTGAAGGTGATATACAGCCAGTCTCCATCCTGTTCAACCTGTGGGTCACCAACTTTCACTTCAAGGAAGCCCTGATTGTTGTAGAAAGAGCCAAGCCTTGCAACATCCTGGGCAAGCATCTGTTGTTTCATCAGGCCTGTTTCTGTGAGCCAGGAGAGCCAGTTTTTTTCACTGGATTCGATCACGTCTTCAAGGTCACCACTGTCAAAGCTTTTATTGCCGACAAACTTAATTTCTTTGATATAAATTTTGTCGCCTTCAACTATGATATAGCGCAGTGCTGCGTGTTCTTCATCGGGATAACTGATCTGAGCTGTAACCGTTGTGTTGTAATATCCTTTTGATTTATACAGCGCCTTAATTGCAGCCACGCCGTTATTGATCTTTGTAGAATTTTCTATGCTGCCCATGCTGATATTGGCAGCTTCACTCACCTCTTCTTCTGTGAAGGCATCAAGTCCCGTATATTCTATACTGCGGATAACCGGTTTTTCCTTAAGCGCAAAGGTGACAACTTTTCCGGCATCACTCTCTTCCACTTCAATACGGACATCTTCGAAATATCCCATTTTATAGATGGATTTCAGGTCATCCCGCAACGTTGTCGGATTGTAGAAATCACCCGCTTTTGTTTTGATTTTTCGTGAAATGGCACCGGAATCAATTCTGACATTTCCGCTGGGGGCAATTGATGCAATTATATAATCCCTTTCAGTATAGGAAATAACATCCCTTACGACCTCTGACAGAGTTCCTGAAAGATTTTGGATGGATTCTGCATGGCGGAAATAATATTTTGGAGAGGCTGGAGAAAGTATATCAAATACCTTGTAGTCAATACTGATCTGGTCCCCAATGATTGTAAGACTTCCCGCTGCTACGTAGTCAAGACCCGTTGCAGTGGCAATTTTTTGGAGCCCTTTTGGGGATGGTGGCCAGGTGCCTGAATAATCCACAAGTTTCTCAGCTTTTTCACGTGTCATCATGGAAAAAGAGGCTGGAAGAAGTGCATTGGCAAGTGCGGTATCAGCCTCTTGCGAGAGTGTGGCCTTCTTTTCGGGACTGTTTATCTTGAGTGGAAGGTAAGTGGTATTTTGCTCAACTGCTGCGGCAAGACCAGGAAAAATTAGACAGAGTGTGAGAACAAGGGCCAGTAAGAGATGGTCTGGCTTGAACTTCTGTTGCGGAATCCCTGAACAATGATGTGCTTTTCTGCAATGATCCATGTGGTGTCCTGTGTCTCGAAAAGGAAATAATTTGTTTTGCCGGGAAAAGATAATCACTCGGCATTTCATAATATTCTCAATGGACTAACTGAACTGAAATAATAATAAGCAAAATAATAATTTTACAGTATGACATGTTTGTTTGAATTTGCAAAGACTACAAAACCATAAAGAGGAAAAAAGAAATAGATTTTTCAAGTTTTTGGCATGGCTGAATGAGGTGACCGTATCAATTATGAGTCAATCAGTTCGGTAAATGGGGTCGTGGAGTCATCGTGAACCGTATTGAGCAGTGCTGCTGGCGATTGCTCGAAATCATTTGACATGGCATTAGGATGGAGAATGGACTCGTTGAAGGTGGAGATAAGATTTTCATGGGTCCAGCGTTTGAGATAATAAATAACCAGTTCCGGGAGCTTGGTGAAAATAGTTTCTTCGGGGTTTGGGTCTACAAAGCTTGAGCGAAGCAGTTTCTCAGCTGAAAGTGTCTGTGTTTTGTAAAAACTCTCAAGAAACATCAATTCTGCGGGTAAGCCACCGTGAATACCAATACGAGACATACCTTTTAAGAGAATTTCCAAAGTTTTTTTTCCAAACATGGCCACAGAATAGGGAACATAAATCTCTCTTGGACTTTTTAGTTCAAGGTAGGAACGAATGGTAAGAATAAGATTGGCCAGTTCCACGGGATCTTTGTCAACAAAGTGGTATGTCTCCCCCTTAAATTCGTCCCTGTTCAGCAGCACATGATGAACGAAATAGGGAAATTTGTTTGCATTGGAATACGAGTGCATGATGTTCTTTTTGGTAAAGAGAACAGGCATTGACTCGTCGGCAATGGAAAAGAACAGGCGATGAAATCCTTGGATTTTATGGTCATGTTCTCCATAAACTACAGCCAGGCGGATACAGGTGTAATCCAGCCCCACAGTTTTATGCATGTGTTTCAGGGTTACCTCAGCCATGAGTTTGGATTTTGCATAATTGTTGAGCTGGGGCTGAATGGGCAGAGAATCTTCTTCGGTTAAATTTTCGCCGTTGGGTAAAGTGGCTGCAGAGCTGATGTGGATATAGGGGATTTTCAGAGCTGCTGTTGCTCTTGCTAGATTCAGGGTACCTATATAATTGACTTCAAAGGCCAGTTGGGAGTCTGAACTGATATTGGCAATAGCCGTGTTGATAACAAAATCCGGTCGAATCCGTTTGAGGTAATCAATTATATCCGAAGTATTTCGAATGGAAAGTTTTTTGCTGCTCGGAGCTCGTAGTTCAATGTCGTCAGGAGTTTTTGTCTTAAAATAATAGGCCAGTGTACCTCCAATGAGCCCGGACCCGCCAATTAGGACACCCACGAGTTTTGTTGATGAAGAGTTTCTCTGTATCACAGTTCAGTCTGTTTAAAGGTATTCAATGTCCGAATTACTTGCTGGCAATGGAGCTGTTTTTTATTTTCCTGAATCCGTGACCGACTTGTGACTTTTCTAATTCAACTTATTGCGTTAACAGAATAAAATTTGATACAGTCAGGTCCAAAAAAAATCAGGTTACACCACTGTCGGACGCTCACAGATTCAGTATTTTTCTAAAACCTAGCATGATTTTTTTCAAAAAGCATCTTTTTGCTCCATGGGATAAATAGTATAAGTTATTCAAGAGTGGTTTTGGGTCAATTTTATTGATTATTCTGACACGATAGGTGGATTTGTGGAGATCAGAAGATGAAAGATCCCTGTTTTGCTTTGTTTGAGCCCTTGATTAGAGCCGGGAGTGATCTTCTCTTTCCGCCTTCCTGTCCGGTTTGTTCCAGACCGCTTTTTGAATCGCGAAACGGACTTTGTGAACCTTGTAGACAGGATATTTCACTTATCTGTTCGCCTCTGTGTACCGTATGCGGCAGAGAGATGTGCGATTCAGCAGAAGGTGACCATATTTGCGGCGTTTGCCTGCGAAAAGTACCATCTTTTACTTCGGCACGCGGAATTGCCCGTTACCAGGATCCTGTTGCGGATCTTTTGCACAGGTTGAAATATCAGTCTGATTACACTGTCCTTCCTGCTTTGCTGGAAATTGTGAAAATGAATGATCCTGTGTTGATTTCGCAAGATGATCGAATCATTCCCGTTCCTCTTCATAGCCGCCGGTTGCGTTTTCGAGGGTTTAATCAGGCCTTGCTGCTGGCAGATCTGTTTTTCCCAAATGGACAAAAAGTACTGTTGAGAAATGTATTACAGAGGGTCCGTAATACGGAGGCACAGACAGGTTTAAACGGTGCTGCGCGAAGGAAAAACCTGAAAAATGCATTTGCAGTTTGTGATCCTTGCAAGGTACGGCATAGAAAAATATTTCTTGTTGACGACGTTTATACCACCGGTACAACCGTTTCTGAATGCAGTCGTGTACTGTTAGCTGCAGGTGCCAGAGAGGTTCATGTCTTGACGCTTGCGCGGGTAGACGAATAGCAGGTTGATTTTCTGTAGATTATAAAATAGTAACGGAATTACGTAAGAGGAATGGTCCTGAATGGAATAGTGATTAAAGAAGGTTTTCCAGTTTGAAAACCAAGTTGTTTTTTGTCCTTTTGATTCCCCCAGAGATCGCTTCAAAAAAAAAAAAAAGAAAATTCACCAAACCAGCGTACTTCCTGATATAGCGAGGAGCTTTAATGCTAGGAATGGAAAAATGTAGTTTTTTCTCGTTATGTGAAGATTTGTTGAGTAATTTTGAGTTAAAGAAATATTGAAATTTGTTGATAACTTCTTCAAGTGTGAACTAAAGGTAGAAGATAACAGCAGATTGATGGTTCCTGCCTGTTTTGCCCGCAGATAAAGGGTTTTTTTTGTACCTCTTTTGTAATCCCGCTCCTACTGGGCGGTTCAGGATCGGGGTGATAATATGTGGTACTCATAGAAAAATTTGTGAAAATCGGCTTTGACTGAAAAAGCGAAATGGAGTTAATTCCCCTGCATGAGTTGCGGTGGTGAATCTCACCCCGTATTCCAATGAGAAAAGAGAGGTAAGAATATCCTATTCTTCTTCCTAGAAGTGTGTTTCCGGTTGTTAAAAATAGTTAATAGGCGATTGTAAAGCTGAATAATACGCGATTTTGGCGTAATTCAGTTCGTGATATTGGTGCGTCGAGGGAAAATTATGGTGTGGGAAACGGCAAAAGCAGCGCTGAAGGAGCGTCTTGGAGAATCTGTTTTTAATCTTTGGATAGAACCCCTTGAATGTATCTATTCTGATAATGAACAGATAAGGCTTGCCTGTCCCGATCGTTTTTATCGAGCTCACTTTGATCGTAATCATCTTACTATTGTTCAGGAAACAGTTATTGAGGCCTCCGGCAGCCCCTGCAAAGTGACCCTTTGCGATCAGGAAATGCCTGTCCTGCCGGTTGCAAGACCTAAAGGTCAGCTTCGTTTGCCTCATATTCCAGAAAGACGCTCTGTGGTCCGTTCCCTTCATCCTCGCTATACATTTGATGCATTTGTACTTGGACAGTCCAATCTTCTTGCCCAGTCCGCATGTAAGGCAATGATTAATGGCGATGACATGGTTGGATCCTGCCTTTATATCAACAGTTCAACAGGACTTGGAAAAAGCCATCTGACCCATGCTGTAGCCCATACTCTCCTTACTGAGTCTCCAGCAACCAGGTTACGCTATGTGACTGCTCAGCAGTTTGCCTCGGAAATGGTACGGGGAATTCAAAACGGCAGTATGGATCGGTTTAAATCAGGTTATCACGATCAGTGCGATTTTCTGCTTGTTGAAGATGTCCATTGCCTGAAAGGGAAGAAGAAAACTCAGGAAGAGTTGAATGAATTGCTGGACGCCCTTATCAAAAGTGGAAAAAAGGTTATTATTACGGCAAATAATGTTCCCCGGAATCTTAAAGGAATTGATAACGAATTCCGTTCACGCATGAGTGCAGGACTTGTTACAACCATCCAGGCTCCCGATCTCGCTACCCGCTATCGTATAGTGGAAAATAAAGCGTCCCAGAGTGGCCTGGATCTTTCAGAAGAAATTATCACTTTTATGAGTCAGCAGATTCAGGGTGATGTGCGCCGTATTGAATCTGCTCTGTTGTCTCTCAGTGCCAAAGCTTCTCTTGTCGGGGGCCCGGTGGAAATGGAGATGGTGCGGGAAGTTGTGGCTGATATTGTCGGTCTTCCCCAGCACCTTACCACTGCTCTTATCGGCGAGATGATCAGTCGTGAATTCAAGGTGAGCTTTAAGGATTTACAGTCTCGTTCGAGAAAAAAAGTAATCACATTCCCCCGGCAGGTGGCCATGTATCTCGGACGTAAACATACTGGGGAATCTCTTGAAGATATCGGTAAGACCTTTAACCGGAATCATGCAACAGTTCTCCATGCTGTAAAAGTTGTCTCTGAACTTTGCAGACGTGATACCTCTGTATGTCGTCAGGTTGAAATTCTTGATCGAAAAATGATTGAGTTATAAGCAGCGCTTCCTGCCTCTTTCAGCAATTCTTTCGTCCTGCAATTTTTTTGTTGTGGCCTTCATGTTGTTTCAATATGGATTTGCCCAGGCAAATCGTATATGATGTTGCATTTTCAATACACCGCAGCCATACATCCATATCAGAAGCAAGTTGAGGAATTTATATGTCCACTCAAGAGATTATTTATACTAAAATTGATGAAGCACCGGCACTTGCCTCCTATTCACTGTTGCCTATTCTCCAGGGATTCACCAAGGGTGCCGGATTTTCACTGGTGCAGAAGGATATTTCCCTGGCCGGCAGAATTCTTGCCAATTTTCCTGAAAATCTCAGCCCAGAGCAGCAGGTTCCTGACGATTTGAGTGAGCTTGGCAAACGGGCAAAAGAACCGGAAACCAACATTATCAAATTACCAAATATCAGTGCCTCCATTCCCCAGTTAACTGCGGCTATTCAAGAGTTGCAGGCCAAAGGATATGATATCCCAGACTATCCTGCTGAACCGCAATCTGAAGAAGAAAAAGAAATTCATACCCGTTATGCTCATGTTCTTGGCAGTGCCGTGAATCCGGTATTGCGTGAGGGGAATTCCGATCGCAGAGCTGCCGTTTCTGTAAAACGATTTGGCCAGAAAAATCCTCATCGTATGATGAAGCCCTGGCCTGCTGAATCAAAGTGCAGGATAAGTCACATGGGCGAAGGGGATTTTTACGGCAGTGAAATATCCACAACCATTTCATCGCCGTGTAAAGCACGAATCGAGAGCGTTGCAGGCAACGGCGAGGTCACAGTTCTCAATCCTGAAATTCCACTTCTGGCAGGTGAGATCATTGATGCATCTGTGATGAATGTTCGTAAATTACGTGAATTTTTTGCAACGCAGATAGAAGAGGCCAGAAAAGATGGTGTGCTTCTTTCCCTGCACCTGAAAGCCACCATGATGAAGGTGTCCGATCCCATCATGTTTGGTCATTGTGTGTCCGTGTTTTATAAGGATGTTTTTCAGAAATATGAAGAATTGTTCACTTCCCTTGGCGTGAATGTGAACAATGGGCTTGCTGATGTGTATGAGCGTATTGAATCCTTGCCGGAAGCACAGCGGGAGGAAATAAAAGCCGATATTATGGCTGTTTATGAAGGCAATTGCGAGCTTGCCATGGTTGATTCCAGCAAGGGGATAACCAATCTCCATGTTCCAAATAACGTCATCGTGGATGCCTCTGTGCCTGTTGTCATTCGTGATGGTGGAAAGATGTGGGGACCGGATGACAAACTCCATGATACCAATGCCATGATTCCTGATCGCTGTTATGCTACCATTTATCAGGAAGTTGTACTTGACTGCCAAAAAAATGGTGCTTTTGATCCGGCAACCATGGGCAGTGTTTCCAATGTCGGACTCATGGCTCAGAAAGCTGAAGAGTATGGTTCCCACGATAAAACTTTTGAAGCACCAGCAGACGGTATTATTCGTGTGGTTGATGAGGCAGGCACGACACTTCTTGAGCAATCAGTTGAAGCCGGTGACATTTTTAGAATGTGTCAGACAAAGGATGCCCCTGTTCAGGACTGGGTGAAACTGGCGGTGACCCGTGCCAGAGCAACAGGTTGTCCGGCACTGTTCTGGTTGGATCCCAATCGTGGCCACGATACTGAGATCATCGCCAAGGTAAATAAGTATCTGCCCGATCACGATATAAAAAATCTGGATGTGCGTGTGGTAACCCCTGTGGAAGGTATGCGCGAATCAATTACTCGAATCCGAAAAGGGGAGGATACCATTTCTGTGACAGGAAATGTGCTGCGAGATTATCTGACAGATCTTTTTCCAATCCTGGAGCTTGGGACCAGTGCAAAAATGCTGTCCATTGTCCCTCTGATGAACGGCGGCGGGCTGTTCGAGACGGGCGCAGGAGGCTCTGCACCCAAACATGTTCAGCAGTTTATCACAGAAGGGCATCTGCGCTGGGATTCTCTGGGTGAATTCTGTGCCATGGTACCTTCTTTTGAACATCTCTATGCAACATATAAAAATGACAAGGCAGCACTTTTTGCCGAGACCCTTGATCAGGCCATTGGAGATTTTCTTGAGAGTAGAAAATCACCATCAAGAAAGGTTGGTGAGCTTGATACCCGTGGAAGTCATTTTTACCTGGCACTCAGCTGGGCAAAAGTACTTGCCGCGCAGACAAAAGATGCTGATCTGCAGGAAAAGTTTATAAAAGTTGCCCAGGAACTTGCTGATAACGAGACAAGCATCGTTAAGGAAATGATTGATTGTCAGGGCCAGCCGGTTGATCTTGGCGGTTACTATCTGCCTGAGTTTGAGCAAGTTTCCGGTGCTATGCGACCAAGTGCAACCTTTAATCTGATCATCGATGGTTTGTAAAGGTGTGTGGTTGTGTTTATTGTTTTAGTTCAACGCAAGTTTATTATCAGTAATTATAGGTGAAGATTGAGTAGCAGCGTTATTATCCAATAGCCTTTGGCGGCAAATGATCTGGAATTTCATACTTTATCTCACTAGTGTCCGGTTAAACAAAACTTAATATTGCATAACCTATTGTTTTGTAAGAGTTAAACAACAAAAATGAT
>DQTH01000065.1 GCA_015662865.1 Desulfocapsa sulfexigens | reverse complement strand
TCCGGAGCGATAAATTGCGGGAAATAGCCTTGTATCATACGCTTGGTAATTTACCTGTCCCTGAAATCACCCACAGATTTGTTTGAAGAGGCTTTGAATTTAACAATGATGTTTTCAAATTCTCTTACCTGATTCAGGCGGCCTTCAGTGGTGAGAACAAATTCAATCTGCTGATTTTCATAGGTGGGGGCAGCACCTATTCGGCCGATTGCCGCCTGTTTATTTTGTGACTGGATTGAGCTGATTATTTCAGCAGGACTGAGGCCCAAGGATTTTATGCGATCCGGATTCAGCCAGACACGAATGGAATACTTTTTCTCTCCCATGTTGCTGGCCTTGCCCACACCCGGGATACGTCGCAGCTCATCAAGGACATTAATGTTTACAAAATTACTTAAAAATTTATCATCATAGTTTTCATCACCTGTTACAGCTACAAAACAGACAATGGACGGAGTTTGTTTGTCAACAATCACTCCCTGCTGTTTTACTTCCGCAGGAAGCTGAGGTGTTGCCATGGCAACGCGGTTCTGCACATCAACAGTTGCAATATCAAGGTCATAACCGGGTTCAAAATAGACGGTGATGGAGGATGATCCGGAGCTGGTGGACGAAGAGTCCATGTAAATCATGCCTTTGACGCCGTTAATCTGATCTTCCAGGGGGCGGGTTACAGTCTCTTCAACAGTAAATGCATTTGCCCCCACATAGTTTGCGGAAACCATTACTGTGGGAGGAGTTACATCAGGATATTCCTGGATAGGCAGGATAACAATACAGACTCCACCTGCAATCACAGTGAGCAGTGCTATGACAGTTGCAAAAATAGGACGTTTTATAAAGAATATTGATAGCATGGCTACTCTGTTACCCGGTTCATTTTCTCATCCTTCATAATTGCCTGAACACCTTTTTTATCTGTAACTTCAGTTGCTGTAACAGCCCGTCCCCGGGAAAGATTCTGCAGTCCTGAAATGATGACTTTTGCACCATCCTCCAGGCCTTCGGTGACTTGCAGATACAATCTGCCTTCAAAACCGCGCTTGATGTTCACCCGTTCAGCTTTGTTGTCAGCGCTCACTGTATAGATAAAACTTCCCTGCTGGTCTTCCATGACAATACCTGGCGGGACCATGATGAATTTTGCCTTATCTGTGACAAAGACATCCACATAAACAAACGTTCCTTCAAGGAGATCGTGTTTACTGTTTGCAACAACTGCGCGCATGGTAATTGTTCCGGTCATCCTGTCGACTCTGTTATCTCCAAAATCGACTTCTCCCTGGTATGGTTCACGTTTTACAAGGTTCCCACGATTGTCTGGTACGCGGACTTTTGCAGGCATGACATCAACTGATTTGTGTTGACGCATGATCTGGAATTCCTCTTCACTGGGGTTGAAATAGGCATACATGGGATCATCAAAAATGATGGTGGTAAGTAACGTTCTGTCACCATACCCCACGATGTTACCGACATCCACCTGCCTGCGGCCAATCCGACCGGATGCAGGCGCCAGAACATCAGTATAGCTGAGGTTCAGTTCAGCCTCTCTGATTGAGGCCTGGTCTGATTTGATAAGGGCGCGGAGTTCATCGGCTTTTGCAATATATTGATCAAGTGTTGCCCGCGGAGCAAGATCTTTGGCAACCAGCGGCCTGTACCTGTTAACATCGGTGATGGCAAGTTTCAGGGTAGCCTTGTCATGCTCAAGTTTGGCCATCGCCTGATCAACTGCTGCCTGGTTGGAAGTTTTTTCAATGACAAAGAGTTTTTGGTTTTTTTCTACAAAATCGCCATCTTTGAAAAGTACCTGTTCAAGAATTCCCGATACGCGGGCCCGTACTTCAATACGCTGGGTTGCCTCGGTTTTTCCGGTATACTCAAGCCAGATGGGAATCTGTTCTTTCTGCACAGTTATAGCTTCAACAGCCAATGGAGGAGGTGCCTGGGGAGCTTGAGGTTCATTTTCTTATCCTGAGAACAGGCGGAGAATGTGAGCAAAATACTAAAACAGAGTGTCAGGGTCAGGGGCTTGTAAATCATTGAGTTTGTTCCGTTTGATTAAAAAAATGAACCGGCGGGTTGCCAGGCAGTTATTTCAGTAGCTGACCTTGTTGGTTCTCAGCTTGCTTTTCTCGCGGACAATATTGCGCAGGTTGTTCGCGTGTGGGTTCCTGACTGTTTTCTTGCTTATGATATCGAAGGGCGTTACCAGGTTTTTATAATAGGCATAATTCCATGTGTCCAGGGGTTTGAGTACAGATCCCTCAACGGCCACCCCGATAAAGGCACCTTTGGATCTGGCAAATGCGAGAATGTCAGCGGTTGCAGCTTTGGCACCTCTGCCAACAGGGCCGGCAGCAACAGTTACATCAGCGCCAAGTTTAAACGAGGTGCTGAACATGGACCCCATACCTTTATCAGTCATGATCATGAGTATGATTTCTGAAGCTTCACCACCAAATTGTAGTCCTAAAGAGACTGCACCCATGGTATAAAAAACAGGATAGCTCCATGTTCTAAATTCCATATTTTTTGAAAGAAGGACTCCTGAACCTCCTGAACCGCCAATGAAAAAACCGACTTTTAACATCTGTGGTACGATAAAAACTCCTTTGGCATACATGAGATTATCCTGAAACCAGCCCATACTTGAATCTTCTGTGAAGCTTTTAAAAACAATTGCACTTTTGTCGACAAGAGCAGCAGCATCAGAATAATCGTCGGCAAATGCTACACTGATTTGGAAAGAGAGAAAGCAGGAAAGCAGGAGAGGAAAGAGTTTTTTTAAGGACATGGCATTCTCCGTTTAAGTGGATGTGAATCTGATAAAAAACGTGAAGCTGGCATTCCATCTCAATGATAAAAGCATAGGCAAACCGCACCTGGCTCACTATAGTGGGGAATCTTTGAAAAAGTCAACAGTTTAGCCTGTAAACAATAATGCGTATATATATATTATAAAGGTGAAAAATATGATTCCAATGAAAGAAAAGGTCCTTCTGGGGATCTATGAAGAGTATGAAAAATGGGCAACAAAAGATGTTGCCTGTAAAAAAGGCTGCGCTACCTGCTGCACCCAGAATGTTCTGATTACGGCTGTAGAGGGTGATTTGATTCACCGTTTTGTCCGCGAGCAGGGAAAAACAAAACGGTTTGCTGGTAGACTGCAAAAAAAAGCAGCGACCAAAAGGCCGAAAATGACCACCAACGGTTTTGCCACAAGCTGCTTTGAGGGAGAAGATGTTGAGCCGGAATCCTACGGGAGCAGTGAGCCGTGTCCTTTCCTTGAGGATGACTGCTGTACAATTTATGAATCCAGGCCATTTTCATGCCGTTGTTTTGCCTCAACCAGAACCTGTGGACCTGGTGTACCTGCAGAAATTGCAGAAAGTCATCTCTCTGCATCAACAGCTGTTATGCAGGTTATTGAACATCTGGGCCAGGGGGAATATTTTGGAAATATGCTGGATGTTCTTCTGGCTCTTTGTGATCTTCCTGAAAACAGAGAGTATGTGAAGCTGCTCCCTGCGTCGGTGTCTGATCAGGGGCGTGCTCAGATTGTGAAAAGTCTGCCCCTGCCAGGGTTTCTTCTACTTGAAGAGGAAATGGAAAAAGTGGAACCTCTGCTGCAGGCTATCTTTGAACACAAGGTTGATGGGAAGAGAATTGAGGATATTTTGAATAACAAGTAACACTTCTATACGATATGGAAACCACAAAGCCCTCCGGTTTTTACCGAAGGGCTTTGTGACTTTAACGCATAGTAGTCTGGAAAAACGGCAAACTTATTTTTTTAACATGGGATCGCCGTCATAACCAAGGGTTTTCCAGTCCATGCGTTTTCCTTCTTTATGACAATCAAGGCATTTGAGAGCTTTATCTTTGGGATCAACCTGATGGTTGATGGGCCAGTAGGATGCCGTGGGTGCGAAACCGAAATTACCGCTATACTCGAGTCCACTCTTCTTCATGCCGGCAATTGCAGCCTTGTTCCAGTCAAATTGTTTCCAGAACGCATCGGGATCGCCTTTTGGACCCCATACTTTTGGAGTGATAAGGTAGCTGAATTTGGTGTCATAGATCTGCTTGCCGCGATGAATTTTGAATGGCATAATCTTTGCGTCAGGATCATTTTTGTTCCCCTGCGGTTCGTTCAGGATGGTTACCTGGGTCGGGTCGATTTTATCACCCAACACATATCCTTTGGTTGTACCGTTAAACCAGGCATAGGTGGGAACCACATTACTCTGGTAGGTAAATTTACCTTTCTTGAAGATATAAACTTTGTGTCCATGCTCTTTAATAACTTTCTTTTCTTTTGCTTCAGCCTTGCTTACCACTGCTTTTGACCAGTCCCAACTCATTTTGGTTCCGTCAGATTTTGCAAAATGACTGATATGACAGGTCTGGCAGGCTATTCTCTTTGCATGTTTGTTGTATTTGGCTGCAGTTGGGAAATAACGATGCGGGGTAGCGCCGTGGCAATCTGTACAGTTAATAATACTGCTGGGGCTGGATGACACAATAAGGGACTGACCCGGAATATCATGTTTATTGGTCTTGTGGCACTGCTGGCAGGAAAAGTTCAGACCTTTTGTGTCCATATGCACATCCAGATCTTTGTCTGGATTTCTCATGGCATTACTCATGTCACCAGGTTTTACATTATTTCCACCGCCGCCAAAGGCATGGCAGTTAATACAGTTGTCCCTGGTGGGTATCCCTGCATTCTGGGCAACTTTAACCAGATCAACTGGTTTTTTGTCCATCTTGGCATTGCCGGTGTAACCAGCAGGCATTCCAGCTCCTGCACCCGGTTTTCTGTATGTGCCAGTTGTGTCATGGCAGGTGAGGCAATCTACTCTTGTTTCATCGGTAAAATCAAAACTGTCGTCTTTCCAACCGTATCCAACATGACAGCTTGTACAGCGTGGTTCATTTCCACTAATTGAAATACAGAAGTTATTTATGGCGTTTTTCTTACCACGGGGAATAGTTCCTTTTCCAGGAACATACTGCATTTTTTCCCATGTCCAGTGCGTTGTTGCCATAACCTCTTTGGCCGCATCCTCATGGCATTCAAGACACATTGCCGTTACTTCCATGGGAGTCTCAAAAGGACCCTCAATCTCAGCATGGTCATTGGCAAACCCGGTAGAGCTGCCAACAAGGGCCCCCAGGGCTGCAACTGAAATAATTGAAATTTTCTTCATTTTCCCTCCTCTTTTTGTTTTAGGTAACTTAAAGAAAT
>DQTH01000133.1 GCA_015662865.1 Desulfocapsa sulfexigens | reverse complement strand
GAAATGGTTATTATCCCAAACCTTGCTGCACAGGCATTGTAGAAATATCTTGCCATAAAAAACACGAAAATAATAATTAAGATATTATATCTGGCTAATTTTTCCACCTATCCTCATATTAAAGCATGAAAAGTGGAAAGTAATAGCCAAACATCAAACAAAACTCTATTTTCCACTTATCCTCATATCAAAAGGGTAAAAGTGAAAAAACAAGTCTTACATCAACAAAATCAAGCTATTCTGAAAAACCAACGTTACGTTTGCAAGTTTTCAAACCACCTCAACGAATAACAAGATTATGCAGATCGTGAATAATCAGATTGCTCAATTCATTCGTATCATCTTTCCGAACAGGGAATTCTTTTTCCAGAATATCACCGATCATCTCAATGGCCTGACACAGGGCATCGCACTGTTTCTTTTCATGAATACCTCTGGTTATTATGGAGACAGCTTCCTGCCACTGTTCATGAGGAATGCGTTCATTAATTCCGCTGTCGGCAAGTACCCAGGCGCGGTGTTCCAAAAGGGAAATAAAAATAAGGATACCGTTTTCATCTCTTGTTTTATAAAGACGTTCGGTAAAAAATGAGGTGAGGGCTGCATTTTGCACTTCAGCATCCATTTCATCATTAAAAAGAAACCAGCGTTTCAGCTTATAGGATCGATTAATTGTAAAATGGGCAATGCAGAAAAGAGGAAAAAAGAGAGATAAAAAGACCCACAGGTTGCCGGGCTCGAGCCAGAACATTTCAGCAATGGGAGATGTCAGCAAAAGTGCAGTGATCAGAGCGATAAAAACCCCTCCTCTGACGGCTGCCATGGGGTAAGAGTGGCTTTCCGACATAATCATGGGCACAAGTTCACCGGAGGTTTTCAGTTCGGCACTGTGGACTGTATCGCAGATGCGTTTTTGTTCTTCAGCGCTGAAAAAGCTCTGAGCCTGAGATTTTGTTTTCACTGCTACCATCCTCCAGATGCACCGCCGCCGCCAAAGCCGCCGCCACCGCCACCAAAACCACCACCGAATCCTCCGCCAAATCCTCCGGAAGATCGACCGAAACCGCCTGAACCCGTGTAAAACCCGCCGCCTCTTCCACCACTGGCCACGCTTGTCGAAGCCACAAACAGTCCGCCCAGGATACCCAGCGGGATAAGGGCAAGCAACCACATGCCCATTGAAGGCAGGAGCATCAAGCCCATGACAGGTGTTGCGATTCCACCGACAGTGGCTGCTGCAACTTTTTTCTTATGGAAAATTCTGCCGATTATGGCAAACACAAAGATCATTAAAAAAATCAGGCCGGCCGGATCATTGCCCTGCCCTCTTGAGTCTTTGGCGTCGCTTGCCACATATTCGCCCCGTACGGCCTTGACCATGGCCATGACACCTGCACTTATGCCATCGTCAAAACGACCTTCCCTGAAACGGGGTACGATTTCCCTGCTGATTATCCGCCCGGAAACAAGGTCGGTGAGACGTCCTTCAAGGCCGTAACCGACCTCGATACGGAGTTTTCTGTCATCGCGAACAACCAGAAGCAATGCCCCGTTATCCAGCCCCTTTTGTCCGATTTTCCATGTTTCCACCACCCGCAGTGAAAACTCTTCCAAAACTTCCCCTTCAAGTGATGGAATGGTCAGCACAACAATCTGGGTGGAATCGGTTTTTTCAAACTGCTCCAGAAAACCGCTCAGATCCGTGGCTGTCTGCCGGGACAACATTGCAGCTGTGTCGTTCACCCTGCCGGTCAGTGATGGAACCTCAAGAGCGGCAAGTGGAGTAACAGCAAAGAAGAGCATCGCCCACAGCAACAGGACACACAGCAGCTTATGTCTGGAAATCCGGGAAGTAAATTTCATGGACTAAAAAGTTACCTTTGGCGCTGCCTTGGCACCTTCTTCCGCTTTGAAATATTCTTTGCGTTCCAGATGGAGCAGAAACTTATTGGTCAGGCTGGCCGGGAATTTGCGGATGGAGCCGTTAAAGTCAGAAGCCGCCGCATTATAGCGTTGGCGGGCAACATTGATCCGGTTTTCCGTTCCTTCAAGCTGGTTCTGCAGATCCAGAAAGTTCTGATTCGCCTTGAGATCCGGATAGCGCTCCACAACCACAAGCAGTTTTGACAGGGCTGATGAGAGCTGTCCCTGTGCAGCCTGCATCTGCTGCATGGCTGCAGGGTTAGAAAGATCTTTTGCTGAGATCTGCATGGAACCGGCTTTTGATCTTGCGTTGACCACGGCCTGCAGAGTTTCCTGCTCATGCTTGGCGTATCCTTTTACAGTCTCCACAAGGTTGGGAATCAGGTCGGCACGCCGCTGCAAGGTGGATTCCACATCAGACCACGCCTTGAACACAGCTTCTTCTTTCACCTGCAGACTGTTATAGCCGCACCCGGATAATGCAACCGACAAAAGACTCACAAAAACCAGCAGAATTATTCGTTTCATCACAGCTCCATTTATGAAAATTTCTAGCAAATTACAGCAATATCACCCTTAATTTTTTTCCAATTCATTACTCTAACAGGTCAATTTTAGCTTTTCCAGAATAATAATTATTCGCCTGACATGAAGATTGACAAAATCGCACATCTCAGCTATTACTTTTCGACTGTATTCCTGCAACCACCCTGTGATTTAATCCTTTCCAGCGTGCAACATGACCGGCTCCAAACCACTTTTAATTATTGCATTTTTATTCATCATTCTCTGTGCCGCAATTATTGCTGCAACCGGAATGGGGTTTTTAAAAATTACTCCGGTGGAAGTGATTGAAATCATGTTATCCAGGATTTTTGGCTTGGAATCCGGTGAAATCAATCCAACCTTTCCTTTTGTGGTGATGGAAGTCCGGCTGCCTCGCATCCTCACCTCAGCGCTCGTTGGCGGCGGGCTTGCTGTGGCGGGTGCTGTGTTTCAGGCAATTCTGTTAAACCCTCTTGCCGATCCGTACACCCTTGGCATCTCATCCGGTGCTGCCTTTGGCGCTTCACTGGCTATTATTCTGACTATTTTTGGAATTGTCATTCCTGCCTGGTTTTCCATTCCTGTTTTTGCTTTTCTGGGCGCCATGGCCACACTGATTGGTGTATTTTCCCTGGCTTCAACCGATAACCGGCTTTCATCAAACACGCTTATTCTCTCTGGGGTTATTATTGCCGCCATTCTTTCTGCCGGTATCGGTTTTATCAAATACCTGGCGGATGAGCAGGTGAGCATCATCATCTTCTGGCTCATGGGCAGTTTTGTGGGCAGAACATGGACAGATGTGATTACAACCACAGCAGTGGTCCTGCCAGGGCTTCTTTTTATCCTCTACTTTGCCCGAGATTTAAACATTATGGCACTTGGAGAACGTACGGCCGATACTTTGGGGGTGGAGACATCAAAAGTAAAGAAGATGCTGCTGGTCTGCGCGTCTCTCATCACCGCGATCTGCGTTTCAGTTTCAGGCATCATTGGCTTTGTTGGGCTTATTATCCCCCATCTCCTGCGTATGATCCTTGGTCCTGACAATAAAGTATTGCTTCCGGCCTGTTTTTTGGGCGGTGCCACACTGCTTCTTGGAGCCGACACCATAACACGTGCCTGGCTACCCTCCGAAATCCCCATTGGAGTGCTCACTTCCCTTATTGGCGGCCCATTTTTCTGCTATATTTTTCGTAAAAAACAGATGGCCCTCTCCTCATGACAAAAGAGCTACAGACAAAATCCCTGTTTCAGCTGACCAGCCTCTCTTTCAGCTATCGCAAAAACAAGGTGCTTGATGATGTCAGCCTGCAGCTGCAGAGCGGGAAATTCTATGGCCTGATCGGGGCAAATGGAAGTGGAAAATCAACACTTCTTGAGCTGCTTATGGGTACTTTGTCGCCGGTGTCGGGAAGTATCTACTATAGAAACAGAATAATCGGAGACTACCCGCGCAAGGAACTGGCCACAAAGCTTGCCCTTGTGCCGCAGCATTTTTCAATGGATTTTGAGTATCGGGTGCGCGATGTGGTTTTCATGGGACGCCATCCCCATATTCCACGTTTTTCTTCGCCATCGAATCATGACAGAGAAGTTGTGGAAAATGCCATAGAGACTATGGATATCAACCATTTGCAAGATCGTCCGGTCATTGCTCTGTCTGGTGGAGAATTACAACGTGTGGTCATGGCAAGGGCTTTGGCCCAGGAAACCGAAGTTCTGATCCTTGATGAAGCCACATCCAATCTTGATATTCAGCACACCATTGGCATCATGCGGGTGATGCGTGAAAGGGTGAATAAAAAAGGTCTCACGGTTATTGCCGCCATCCATGATCTGAATCAGGCAGCAGCTTTTTGCGATGACTGCATTGTTTTAAGGGATGGGCATATCTTTGCCAATGCTCCGGTACAGGAAATATTTACCTCTGATCTCCTGCAAACTGTTTTTGGTGTTGACGCAAGCATTCAGCAGGGTGCAGTGGAGGGACATCCACAGATTCATTTCAGCTACCAGGCGGGAATGGCACCATAGTTGTTCATAATTTTACTTTATCAATACGTTCTGCCTATATAGTGTGAAGTTGACTGAGTTTCATTCGTAATCATAATGGATTCGTAAAAAATCTTTTGAGCCGTCATTCCAGCGCAGGCGGGAATCCAGAATGTATTTAAATGACTAGATTCCCGCCTGCACGGGAATGACGGAATAGCAAAAAAATTAGGTTTTGCGACTTCATCAATCATAAAAAACCATGACAATTCTTTTTCGCATATTTTTCCTTATTGTAGTGATCCACACTGGATTGCTCCACAATGTTGCCGCAGCTGAAGAAAGCCGGGAAACCTTTCATCGCATCATATCCCTGTACCCAGCTCACACTGAAAACCTTGCAGCACTTGGCCTCACACAGGAATTGATCGGCATTGCAGCCAGCGACACCTATCCGCTTGAAATTTTGAGCAAACCAAGGTTCAGCCACCACGATAATGCTGAAAAATTCATTGCCGCAAATCCTGATCTTGTCCTTATCAGGCCCATGATAGCTCATTCTGCTCCACAGCTTCTGGACCAGCTGAGAGGTGCCGGGATCACTGTTGTTTCCCTGCAGCCGCGCAGTGTGGAGGAGATGTTTGATTACTGGCTGGAGCTTGGCAGGCTCACGGGAAAAGATGAGGCAGCCGGAAGAATGGTTGCAGAGTTTAAAGATAAACTTGCTGAGACAGGACAAAGTTTGCAGGTAGTTCCAATGAAAAAGAGGCCACAGGTCTATTTTGAATCCATCCACTCGCGAATGAAAACTTTTGCCCCTTCTTCCATTGCAGTTTTTGTACTGGAACAGGCAGGAGGAAGAAATATAGCAACCGACGCAGAGGCCAGAAGAAGCACAAACATTGCCGCCTATGGAAAAGAGCGCATCCTTGCCCATGCTGATGAGATCGATATTTTCCTGGCCCAGAAAGGGCGGATGAACCGGATCAGTGTGGAAAAGATCTCTCAGGAACCCGGCTTTCAGGCAATCAGGGCAGTACGTGAAGGAAAAATCTACCTGGTTAATGAACAACTGGTTTCCCGGCCCACTCAGCGCATCCTGGAAGGAATAGATGAAGTCAGGAATATTCTGTACCCTTCTGCAAACTGATCGTGTATAAAAAACCGGCCTGACACCGCAAGTCGGGTTCTGGAACAAAGTGAAGAGTGGATTTCCAATTCCATTGGCTTTTCTGATTACGTATGAAGCTCAGCCTTTTTTTGTCATTCCCGCGTAGGCGGGAGGTAAGCGCAGACTCCGATCCAGATCTCTGGTACGAAACTGGATCCCCGCCTACGCGGGAATGACAACCCATTGCCAGTTAAAATTTTATGCTATATCAGCAAATTACCTGTGAGCCATGTGAATCAGGCTGAGTTTCATACGTAATCAGATTGGCTTTTCTTCACCAGATCGAGTAAATAAAGAAATAAATATTCTTCAGATGCTCTAAATTGAGCATAAAAGGGAATCCGGTGAAAATCCGGAGCGGGCCCGCCGCTGTAACCGGGGACGACTTCTGCATTTAGCCACTGACTTTTAAAGTTGGGAAGGAGCAGAAGAAGGACGAACCGGGAGCCAGAAGACCTGTCTGAAGACTAAGCTGCATGCAGCCAGATACTGCTGCAGAAATCATACTTTCGTGGACAGAGAGTATTGTAAATTCGTGGAAAAATCAGGGACTCCTCGAATCTATATTTTATAGGTTCGGGGATTTTTTTTGTTTTTTTTATCTGATTACGTATGAAACTCAGCCAACTTCATATGGTGAAGACATAAG
>DQTH01000256.1 GCA_015662865.1 Desulfocapsa sulfexigens | reverse complement strand
CTCGCGGGTGAACCAGCCTTCTCATTATACCTTACCTCCCGCCTCCGCGGGAATGACAAACAAAATGGCTGAGTTTTGTACGTAATTAGATTTCTTATTGTCCAGGCAGATACAGTGAGGTAGAGTGCGAAATTTTGCAATTGTCCGCCATCTGAGTGCCCCAATAAGCCCATCTATTTTGTGGGTATTACTAGTTTCTGTACTTCAATGAGGAAATCAAAGAGTGTAAGGACGACTGGCTTGCAGTACTTAAAGAATTTGATAATCTTGCTCTCGAAATGGATGATATCTGGTAACAGCCATTTACCTGAAATTAGCGGTTTGCCAGATCCCTTTTAACGGGTTTGCCGACAAAAGATCATTTGTATTTGATGGTTATATGGAGTATTTGCATCCTGACTTAAATTGTGGTGGGCCTACTGACTCTGTCTGGGATACCTATCTCAACCCCTCTCAACAACATGTTCCTGGGAAACCGGGCTGATCGTCTCGAAAGTGATTGGTCTTCTTTAACAACTCAAGCATTATGTTAAATATCACAAACAATAAAACAGTCCTCCTGGGGCACATTATGACGTTTATTACCATCGTCATATGGAGTGTAGCCTTTGTCGGGAATAAGATTCTGCTGGATTACATTACCCCCATAGAGGTAATGATATTCAGGTTTTCTCTTGCATATGTCCTGCTCTTGATGCTGTATCCGAAATGGAAGCTGCCATCTTCAATCAAGGATGAGTTCTTTTTTTTACTGCTGGGGTTTCTGGGTATTTTTCTTTACTTTCTGATGGAGAATTTTGCGCTCCAATACACCCAGGCATCCAATGTGGGTGTTTTTATGGGTGCCATTCCCATCTTTACTGCTCTGATCGCCCATCTTGTAATCCATGACGAGTCCCTTTCATCCGGGCTGATTATCGGTTTTGTGGTTGCCATGGTCGGGATGGTTTTGATTTTAACGGAGAGCTCTGGCTTCACCCTGAGATTTCGGGGTGATCTGCTGGCACTTGCCGGGGCCGTAGTCTTTGCAGGGTATTCAGTGGCACTCAAGCTGGCTCCAAAATCGTATCACTATATCGTTGTTACGCGGAAAAGCTTTCTGTACGGATTGCTGCTCATGCTCGGATACCAGTTTTTAAGTGGGAGATCCCTGAATTATCAGGCGATTGGTATCACTACTGTCAGTGTTAATGTCCTGTTTCTTGGAGTATTTGCCTCGGGGCTGGCATTTGTTTTATGGAATCAGGGAATCAAGCGTATTGGTTCTATCAGTGCGAGCAACTATATTTATCTGGTTCCGCTGCTGACTGCCATTACCGGGATCGTGGTTCTGGACGAAGTTCTGACATTGAAAATGGTTGTAGGAGGCGCGTTGATATTGATTGGGCTTTACCTGTCGCAGAGGAAAAAGCAAATAGTTGCATGACAGGATTTACAGCCATTTTAGTACAATCCCCTGGATAGAAACCAGAATAGAGATATTTTTAGGTTCTTTTCAGGGGATTTCTGTTTCCCATGATTTCATCAGGCTGATGGTCTGGACAACAGAATCATTGTACCGATCATTAACCCGCTGCTTTTGCCAAGCACTTCAAACCATACAGCCATAATCGCTGCTTTCCTCGGTGCCCAGGGAGGTGGGGCAGATTCAAAAGGCGGGCGGGGAGGAATAGTGTATGAGGTGACAAGCCTCAATGATCGTGATGGCATGCCGGATATCTGGGAGCAAATCATGCTCTTAATCCCAATGATCCCAGATGGTAATTTGACAAATTTGAGTTAGGTGGGCTACATGAATCTGGAACTGTTTTTGGTTGGCAAATAATTCGAAACAGCCTCGTTTGCAATCAGTGCTCCAAGCACCAGCAAACCGCCACTGATGGTATTGGTCGAGAGTGCTTCCCCTGCCCACAACCAGGCCCATGTCACACCAAAGATAACCTCGAGTTGCCCAAGTAAAGAAAGCTCGGGCCCTGAGAGTTCGCGGGTCAGCCGAACAACAAGAAGGCAGGGGACGGCGAGCTGGAAGACTCCCAGCAATGCAAGCAGGCTCAAGTCATGGGGTGTTGCCTGGAATGGTAAGGCAAAAGGCAGCGTTACAAGGGCTGAAAGTACTGCGCCGATCAGCACAGCCTGCAGCATATCCTGAGCTGGCTTTCCGTCTGGACCATTCCTGTTCAACCCCACATGCTGCATAATTGTATAGTTAATCGCGATCCCAACTGGCACGCCAAGGGAAATCAGGGTGCCAATTACCGTGAATGTCGCATCTTCTCCATTGATAAACATCCAGATTATCCCAAGACATGCAGCTCCAATGGACAGCCAGGTCATTAGCGATAATTTGTGCTTTAAAAAAATGCGGGCAAAGAGTGCAGTAATAAATGGGCCAAGAGCCATAATGATGAGAACATTGGCCACCGTGGTCAGAGTGAGGGCAACCATAAAGGCAGTAAACATAACGGCCCAGCACACGCCTGAAACCCAGATGATTTTAGGTGCGTGCGGCAGTTTTTTCAGGAAATCCGGACCGCGTATCAAACTCAGGGCAACGATAAGGGCGATACCATTAAAACTGCTTCGCCAGAATGTAACTTCGAAGCTGGCTGCTGAGTCCAGATGCCGTGTAACCACGCCAGCGGTGCTCCAGAGCAGGTTTGTTAAAATCATCAGCGTTACAGCCTGGGGACGTGACATGGTCTTTTAGGAAATGTTTTCAGAAAGTTTTGGGGGAATCGGATCTATATTCCGCAGTTTTTTCAGCAGAAGGTCAAGATTGAGAATATCCGGTACTTCATTACGATTGTGTTCAAAAGCTTCAACAGCCTTTGCAGCCATGGAAGTGGCACCCTTTATGTTATCTCGGTCAAGTTGAACATACATTCCGGCTGCGCGAATCATTGCCTGAAGTATGAGCTTGGCAGCCCCTTCGGAGTGAAGCCAAACATGTTCCAGAATCTCATGTACCTCAAAGAAGAGTTCTTCGTCCCAGAGAACCAGTGATCTGCTGAAAGGATCTGTAATATTTCCGGAGACTATGTTTTGCAGCACCCTGGCATAGCTTTCCATGCGATCAGCAATATATAGCCTGTGTCCGGGTTGCAGTTTGTCTGAAAGATACTTTTCAGCGACAATCTGTATCGGGGCCAGGTCCAGCTGGTCTAGCGATGTCATCAGGGCCCTGGATAAATCATTACGGATATCATGGCAGAGCCGGTCTGTAAAGGGATTACAATGCTTCATGTTGTTTGCGATTAAATCACTCCGCGGTAGAACGCGTTCTGTCTTGCATGCGGAGTAAACAAGTCGGTGATTTGTTCCTTTTCAGCTTCAGTTAAGGGCGGTAGCGTGGCTGCTGTTGCAAGCTCACGGACCTCTTCAGCTGTTGAACAGCCAACTATCGCAAGGGTAATACCGCAGGAAAGGGCATAGCGGATGAGGACTTCGGCTGTAAGGCCAAGCTTTGGTGTAACATAATGTCCTGCGCCAAGCACTTTCATACCAATGACAGCCACATCTTTATTCCGGGCTGTTTCCAGGGTATGGGTGAGGAATCCGCCGAGCACCTGTTCCGCAGGGTTTACAGGCATTAAAACGGTATCAACGGGCCACTGTTCCACTGCTTTCGTGAGAATATGAGGATCATGGTGTCCGGTCACTCCGATGTTTTTCACAAGTCCTTTTTCTCTGGCTGTTACAAAGGCCTCCAATGCACCTCCTGTTCCTGATATTGCTGCAAGATCTTCTTCGGTGCGTACATCATGGATCTGCCAGAGATCAAGGTACTCTGTCTGCAGGCGCTGCAGTGATGCGGAAAGGTCGGCGAGTGCGCCATCCCTGTCACGGGATGCGGATTTTGAGGTCTGAAAAATTGTTTCGCGTTGTTCAGGACTGTTTTTCCAGACTGATCCATAATAGAGCTCGCTGTCAGAGTATACCCGGGCACAGTCACAGTAGCTGATGTTCTGCTGCAATGCTTCATTAATAACCTGTTGTGCCTCATTTTGTTTGTCATAAGTACGGAGGACACCTTCACCACCTAAACCGACAATGGAAACCTGTTTTTTTTGACTGCCCAGTGGAACTGTTTTCATTTTAATTCACCTCTACATGACATTATAATTGAGCCTCTTCAAACAAATCTGTGGGTGATTTCAGGGACAGGTAAATTACCAAGCGTATGATACAAGGCTATTTCCCGCAATTTATCGCTCCGG
>DQTH01000219.1 GCA_015662865.1 Desulfocapsa sulfexigens | reverse complement strand
CGGTATCTCGGTGCCATAATTATTCCCATGGTTTTGGAACAATTATAACACGTCCCGCCATTAATGCGAAGTATTATGTTTTACATTGTACTAGGGTACGTTGAAATAATCAGATTTGTGTACCCCAGGGCACTTCCTTCGGGTACACAACGAAGAAGATGAAGATTTTTTTACGAATCCATCAATTGCGAAGCTCCAGCCGGGTACCGGAAATGCCATCAGGCAATTGTTTTTTGAGGGTTTGTTTCAAACGATACCTGTTCCAGTAGGTAAATGGTGACTTGCTCACCTTCTGCCTTCCCTGCATCACTGCCTGCGGAAAAAAAAGAAGGTCAAGAAGATGATGGGTCTTTGCCTCCTTTCCCAGGTAATGTGTACAACCCGCGCAATAGCTGACTATCTGGTCCGGCCCTGCCTCATTCACTCTTTTCCGGGTCCATTTCTCAGCAAAATCAGGTCTTATAAAACCTGCGGCCCCGCCTTCACCGCAACAATAGGATTTTGTCCGATTATGTTTCATTTCTCTTATTTTCAGGCCCTGGAGCTGTAAAAGATCCCTTGTGCTCTGCTGTACTTCTTCAGAAAAACGTACGCCACAAGGGTCATGTACAGTTATTTCAGTCTGAAGATTTTCTGAAAAATTTCCAGACCGGGCAAGATCTTCATAAACAGATCGGACTTCCAGGTCTGTGCCATATTCCTTAAAAATACGATAACAATTTGGGCAGACCGTAAGAACTGTTTTTACGGAGTGGGAAGTAAGAATCCGGCAAAGCTCCCTGAACATCGTCTGAAAATGAACACTGTTGCCAAGGTCATGTGATGGTTTGGTGCAGCAGTCAAGTGCCACGCCAATATCCGGGATGGACTCCTGCAGAAAAGAAAACAAACGGGTAAGCGTCAACGGTCGGCTTCCCGGCAGAGCGCAGCCGGGAAAAAGTACAGTGTGACAATTTTCCGGAAAATGAAACCAGGACAGAAGTGGGGAACTTCCCCTTTTTTCATATGAACGAATGGTGTTATGCTCCCTAAAATCACCATCACCTTTTGCTACCAGCTCCCGACGCATGTCAAGAAACATGGCTGAAGGATCAAGATCTTTAGGGCACACTGCGCGGCACAACCCACACAGGCTGCATTCAAATGGAACCTGTCTGTTTTTCCTTCCCCTGCCTGCCAGCCAGTCGACCGCAATTTTCTGTGGTGTACCGTATTCCTGCAGGAAAGCACATTCTTTAACGCAAATGCCACAGTTAAAACAATCCAAGGCAATACGTTCGAACAGATGGGAGGACATTAGAGCCTTACTCCATATAAACAGCAATATAAAACAAGATTTTGTGGATTGAATTTGAACTCAAAATGTTACAAACACCCACAAGGCATTTATACCCCCTTGTGGGGTGTTAGAGCACCATTTCTTAGAAAGGGCTGACGACCCTGGCTGCTGAGGCCATGGTATTCATAATATCATACATATTGGTTATGCTGCCTGCTTTGCGCTTTTCCTCGAGCTTGAAAAATTCAAGACAGGTTCCGCAAACCCAGATTGTGACACCCTTCTTTTCCAGAGCCTGTAACGCTTCGAGTGCTTTACCTTCCGTTGTCACAAGCTTGACACCCCCGTTATACAAAAGGACATGAGAGGGAAGAGGCGAAATCTCAGCAATAGTTGTCACATAGGTTTGCAGCAAGGCCCAGCCCAGATCCTCAGAACCCCTACCCATTGTATTGGATGAAATCACATAGATAAGATTGTTGTTACCAGGCAGATCACAGCGGTAATCCTCTTCCTGAAAAGTATCTTTCTCTGCAGTGCTGTCACCAGGTACCAGAGTAATTTGAAAATCTCCATCCTCTCCATCAACAGCACTCACCTGACAACCCTGGCTCCTGCCAAAGCGAAGTACATTTTCCCGTGATGCCTCATTATCCACAAGAACTCTGAATGGTTCTTTTTCCGATTTTTCAAGATGAGCTTTTGTCTGTAATACCGGTTTGGGACAATTCATTCCCCTGCAATCAAGTGTTTCCATGACAAATCCTTTATTACTCATGATATTAAATGATCACACCTTACAGATCATTAAGATAACAGCTTATCAAAGCTCAATCTATGCATCGGCCAGACTGCTGGCAAGTTCCAATAAAAAAAACTGCCTTCATCCAATACAGGACAAAGGCAGTTTTAAACTACAGATAAAATGTAAAAGACTTACAACAATCAGTTGGCTGGAGCAGCTTCCTCTACAGGAGCCGCTTCTTCTACAATAACTGCATCAACAATAACCTGAGCACTCAGCTGATGCTGAAGTTCTTCAACAGCATCAATCTTTTCGGCAAGCTCTTTCTCAAGGGCTACTCGAGTCTCTTCAAGAATACTCAAAGAATTGTTCTGGGCTGCAATCTTGGAGAGTAAAACATTCATATTCAATTTTGTCCGCGCCAGTTCTTCTCCACCGGCAACAAGCAGTTTTGTACGATCTTCCAAGGCTTTCTCAAGCTCAGCAACCTGTGCCTGATACTCTTCAACTTCCATCGCAAGTTCCTGACTTTTAGCGCTGTAGGCATCAACATCATTAGCCAGAGTTGCTTTAAGCTCTTCAAAGCCTTTGACAGATTCTTCTGCAGCGGCAAGCTCTGTTTTAGCAGCGGCAACAGCTTCTTCAAGTTTTGCAACTTCTGCAGTCCGACTGTCTAACTCTGCCTGCAGTGATTCAAGGGCGGCAAGCTCTTCCTTCTGGCTTGCAATGGTTCCCTTCAAGGTAGCCGTTTCTTCCAGAAGTGCCTGATTTTGAGCACTGAGCTCTTCACTGGCAGCAGTTGGCTCATCAGCGGCGGCAACAGCATGTGCATCCTCCTGCACTCCAGTATCATGTGCAGCAGGTGCAACAGCAGCGTCACCACCTTGTCTCATGGCAACCAGCTGTCTCTCAAGATTATCAGCTTTTTTGTCCTTAACCGAACCCCAGATCGTCCCCAATAGAGCAAGAACTACCAAGGCAATGATAACATAATTCTTATTCATAACCTTACCCTCACAAAAATATATTAAAAAAGAAAAACATCGGTAACAATACTATCACGAAAATAGATTAATCTACAGAAGATATGAACAAGTGTCAATCATATAGATGAAAAAATCACTATCTTCTCAACCCTCAGGAACAACCCTGACAGCACCCTTATCAGCAGAAGCAGCCAACATCGCATAGGCCTTAAGAGCCTCCGATACATACCGATCACGATCAACGGGGCGAAACGCTTCACGTCCCTTTTCCATTTCCTTTGCTCTTCTCTCTGCAAGCTCCTCGTCTGAGATCAGAACATCAATCTTTCGCCTGGGAATATCAATGGAGATCCTGTCACCGTCCTGCACAAGGCCAATGGCTCCCCCTGCAGCTGCTTCCGGTGAGACATGACCAATGGAAAGCCCTGAAGTACCGCCGGAAAAACGACCGTCAGTGATAAGCGCACACTCTTTACCCAGATGCACGGATTTCAAATATGAAGTGGGGTACAGCATCTCCTGCATGCCCGGTCCGCCTTTAGGACCTTCATAACGAATAATAACAACATCTCCTGCCTTGACACTTCCATCAAGAATTGCATCACAGGCCGCATCCTGGGAAGAATACACTCTGGCTGTTCCCTGAAAATTAAAAACTGACGGATCAACACCCGCAGTTTTCACAATACAACCATCAAGTGCAATATTTCCACATAGAACAGCCAGACCGCCATCCTTACTGTAAGCATGCTCTACATCACGAATACATCCCTCCGCCCGGTCAAGATCCACCTCCCGGTACATACTCTGCTGCGAGCCCATGACCAGATTACGCCCGCTTTGAGCCGGGGCGCTGAGATACAATTTGCGGGCACTGTCTTTACAACTGTCCCCTGCAACATCCCAGCTTTTCAATATTTCTTTTAATGATTCTCCTTCAATACGACTGACGCTGCTGTCTATCATTCCTGCCCGGTCAAGTTCTGCAAGGATGGCCATAATACCGCCTGCTCGATTCACATCTTCCATATGATAGTGGGATGAGGGCGCGACCTTGCAGAGGTTTGGTATCTTACGGGACAGTTCATCAATATCCGTCATGCTGAATTCCACTTCCGCTGCGTGGGCGATGGCGAGCAGATGCAGCACCGTATTCGTGGATCCGCCCATTGCTATATCAAGAGTCATGGCATTTAAAAAGGCTGAGCGTGTTGCAATATTTCTTGGCAGCACTGAGGAATCCTCCCGGTTGTACCAGGCATCACTCATCTCAACAATTCGTTTTGCCGCACGCTCAAAGAGCTGCAACCTGTTTTCGTGGGTAGCCACCACTGTACCGTTACCCGGTAGAGCCATTCCCAGTGCCTCATTCAGGGAATTCATGGAATTGGCGGTAAACATTCCGGAACATGAGCCGCAGGTGGGGCAGGCACAACGCTCCACTATGCTTACCTCTTCATCGCTCACTTCCCTGTCAGCACCCATTATCATGGCATCCACAAGGTCATAACGTTTTTCACCGTCAACCCCTGCCTCCATCGGTCCGCCGGAAACAAAGATTGTCGGGATATTCAGCCGCATGGCAGCCATCAGCATTCCCGGTGTAATCTTATCGCAGTTACTGATACAGATCATGGCATCCACTGTGTGGGCATTGCACATATATTCCACACTGTCTGCAATAAGCTCACGTGAAGGGAGAGAATACAACATGCCTGAGTGTCCCATGGCAATGCCATCATCTATGGCAATGGTATTAAACTCAGCAGCAAAACAACCAAGCTCAGCAATCCGTTTTTTAAGATGTTGCCCAATTTCATGGAGATGCACATGCCCGGGCACAAACTGGGTAAAGGAATTAACGAGGGCAATAATCGGTTTACCGAACTGTTCCTCCTTCATTCCGTTGGCACGCCAGAGACTTCGGGCTCCAGCCATTTTTCTTCCTGTGGTCGTTGTATCGCTACGTAAAGGGATGGTCATGGAATTTCACCTTATCTTTCTTTAATAACAAATTTCTGAATCCGTGAGTGCCTGCTGGCAATGCATCCTGCATTCTTTTGAACACCTTGATTTAGTACACTATTATCAAAGTGTTCAAAAGAATCAGGCTACACGACCATCGAGTATGCACCGATTCAGGAAAATAATAAAACAATTTGAATTTCTTGTCTGTTTCATGGCAATATACTATGAAATGTAAAGGTGTGTACAAAAAATTTCGGAGAGAATGGATGAAACAGACAGAAATTGATTACTGGATAACATCAATGTTTGCATCCTACGAAAATGTTTCGGATTTAAACATTACCGTGGGTAAGACTCTGCAGGCTGAGTCCGCAGGAGTCCTGATGCCAGTGGGTGTGACCCCTCCGGTGCAGGAACTCACTCCATTTCAGACAGAAGTCTTTGCCCTGAACCTAATCGGCAACAATAAACGACTGCTCAGGGATCTGGTAGAAAACGGTTCCTGCGATCTCTCCTACACGCTCGATAACAAAGTACGGTTCAGGGTAAACATCTTCACTCAGAAAGGCCATTTTTCCACAGTTCTTCGTAAACTGGAAACAACCATCCCCACCATCAAAGGGATGAATTTCCCGACAGCTTTTAATAAAATGGCGGGTGAGATGAACGGCCTGGTTCTCTTTACCGGAGCCACCGGAAGCGGTAAAACAACTTCACTTGCAGCACTTCTCCATAAAATCAATCTTGATCGATCTGCTCATATTGTAACTCTTGAAGACCCCATCGAATACGTGCATCCGCATATTAAGGCAACATTCAACCAGCGGGAACTCGGAAACGATTTCAAAAGCTTTGCATCAGGTATGCGTGCAGCGCTTCGTCAGGCACCAAAAGTCATTCTGGTTGGTGAGATGAGGGACAGGGAAACCATGGAAATTGGCCTTACTGCGGCAGAAACAGGCCACCTGGTACTTTCCACCTTACATACCATTGATGCCGGCCAGACCATCAACCGTATCCTCGGTATGTTTGAACAGGAAGAACAACCCCAGATCCGTAACCGTCTTGCAGACACTGTCCGCTGGATCGTTGGTCAGCGTCTCCTGCCAAAAATTGGGGGCGGACGAATAGCTGCCATGGAAATTCTCTATACCAGCCTGCGTGTTAAAGACCTGATTTTGAACGGTGAAGATGATGAAAAAACATTCTACAACATCATCAGTCAGGGATCAGCAATAGATATGCGCACCTTTGACCAGCATATACTTGAACTTTATGAGTCTGAGCTGATTACCGAAAAAACCGCACTCCGTTACAGTTCACACAGGAATGAAGTTGCCCGAGGTATGGATACTATCAAATCCTCACGTGGAGAGGCAACATCAACTCTCTCCGATCTGGCCATGGAAGAAGAAGAGCAAACCCGCTGGTAAGGAGGACCTTACGATGACAATAATCTGCCAAAACTGTTCTAAAAAACTGAAACCCAGCAGTAAAATCATAAAGGGTATCGAACGACTTGCCCCGGGACGGACACTTCGCCTCCCGTGTCCTCAGTGCAAAGAACCCATAATCCTTGACAGTAACAGCCTGAAGTCTAGCTCAAAACAGCCGACATCATCTGTAAAGCCTCCTCCCCCCCCTGATATTACGTGGCTTAAAGAAGGAACCTTTGAAGAGGAAGAGGTCATCGAGGACATTCCCCAGACCCTGATTCTTGTACCACCCGGCAGGGAAAGAGACATCATCACCAAGGCCATTGAGAGTATCGGTTACCAGGCAAGTTTCGCCGACTCAGACGAAGAAGCCATGGAAAAAATGCAGTTTGAAAATTTTGCATCCGTTATTCTCCATACCGAATTCAGCGGGGAAAGCCTGGAAAAATCAACATTTCATACGTTCATGCGCAACATGTCCATGCTGAAACGTCGATTCATTTTTTACATCCTCATAGGGCCTGACTTTTCCACTCTCTATGATCTTGAAGCGCTGGCCCGTTCAGCCAATCTGGTGGTCAATGACCGAGAAGTTCCGGAACTCCTCACAATCCTTCGAAAAGCCATCCCAAGATATGAAGAACTCTTTGGATCACTCATGGCAGAAATCAGTGCCTATGGTGGATAAAACAACACCCCACACAAGGGGTATAAGTGCCTTGTGGGTGTTTGTAACAATCTGATTTAAAATTAAATCCCAAAAAGCTTGTTTTTTATTTCTGCTTATATGGAGTAAGGCACTAACAAGATGAACAACAATTATTCTGCTGCTTCGGCAGCGTCTTTTGCAGAAGATAAGAAAAACTGCAACCCGGATCTTGCCATGCGCACCTACACTTCCCGCCTCATCGGCCAGGAAGAGGATCTTGTTCTACATGGTGGCGGAAATACATCCGTTAAATCAAACATCCGCAACCTGCTTGGTGATTCATGCGATGTACTCTTTATAAAAGGCAGTGGCTGGGATCTCGGTTCCATTGAGCCACAGGGATTTCCGGCGCTTGATCTGAATTATCTACAGCGTCTTCGCCCTCTTGAAAACTTGACAGATGAGGAGATGGTCAACCAGTTCAGAACCCATATGCTGGAATCCACTGCCCCCAATCCATCAATCGAAACACTGGTTCATGCCTTTCTGCCCCATAAATTCATCGACCACACTCACGCAGACGCCATTGTCACACTGACCAATATGGATCAGCCGGAAGAACGACTGAAAGAAGTGCTTGGTAATAAAATCGGTATTCTTCCCTGGATTATGCCCGGTTTTCCACTCTCAAAAAAAGTTGTCGAACTCTACGAGCAGCAACCGGACATAGAGGCCATTATCCTGCTCAACCATGGTATCTTTACCTTTGCAGAAACAGGAGAAAAGGCTTACAGCCGAATGATTCATTATGTCACCCTTGCTGAAGAGTACATCGCATCTTGCCAGGCAAAGAGTGAAAAGGCTGCCAAATCCAGTCGGCAGAATTTACCTGCGGAAATAATTCTGCCGGTTCTACGGGGTGCCTTGACCATCACAGGAGAAACATCATCCAAACCGTTTTATCTGCTTCTTCAGGATGATCAGAATATTCTTGATTGTCTGCAGGAGGAAGATGCCCGGTCGCGTTATGACTCAGGAGTTCTTACTCCCGATCATGTGATCCGCACAAAAAACTATCCCCTGTGGCTGGATATAGAAGACAACAGTGAAGAAAATATTATTGACAGCATCACAAAAGCTCTTGCCGACTATGAGTCAGCTTATCTTGAATATTTCAATCAACAGATGAGCAACAAGGGTGTGGAACGTATCTGTCTGGATACAAAACCAAGAGTTATTTTAATCCCCGGGCTTGGTCTGATCACCTGCGGACACACGGAAAAAGCCGCAAAAATAGCCGGCGATATTGCCCGGCACACCCTTCTTGCCAAGCAAAAAGGACAGGTAATCGCCCCCTACAGAGAACTGGCCCAGTCCCTTATTTTTGATATGGAATACTGGAGCCTGGAACAGGTGAAACTGGGCAAGGGATCGACCCTTCCCCTCCAGGGTCAGGTAGCCCTGGTCACAGGCGGAGGCGGTGCCATTGCCTGTGGTATTGGCAGGCAGCTGCTGGCAGCAGGAGCACATGTTTATTTGTCCGATCTCAATGCCGGGCGCCTGGATCAGGTTTGTACGCTGCTCAGCCAGGAATTTCCGGTTGATAGAATCGGTTCACTGGTCATGGATGTCACTGATCAAAAATCTGTGACAAAAGGGCTGCAAACAATTGTCAGAGAATGTGGTGGACTGGATATTCTGGTACCCAATGCCGGTCTTGCCCATGTGGCCACACTGGAAGAACTGGATGAAGAAAAATTCCGTCAGGTGACTGAAGTAAACACCATGGGTGTATTCCAGGTCATTCAGGCCGCAATTCCAGTCTTTCGCAGACAGGCCAGACTTGGCAATGCTGCCGCCCACATTATCATTAACAGTTCCAAAAATGTCTTTGCACCGGGTGCTGCTTTTGGCGCATACTCCTCATCCAAGGCAGGAGCCCATCAACTCGGAAAAATCGCGGCCATGGAGCTTGCCCCCTTAAATGTTCGGGTCAACATGATCAATGCTGATGCAATCTTCGATGACCACGGTGTTTCCTCAGGTCTCTGGGATGTGATTGGACCGGACAGGATGCGATCAAGAAACCTTGATCCGGAAGGGCTCAAAAATTATTACCAACAGAGAAATCTGCTGAAAACCGAGGTTCTCGCAGACCATGTGGGCAATGCTGTGGTCTTTTTTGCATCATCGCTTACTCCAACCACCGGCGCCACGTTGCCCGTTGACGGAGGAGTAGCCGCAGCTTTCCCCAGGTAGCGCCTGTCTCACCTTCTGAATTTTGTGGCCCGCTCTGGAATATGGTTTATATTTACATAAAGAACTAATCAATTACCACCATGACCCAATTGGTGGAAAAAGGAGAAACCATGCTCACAGCCAAAGATATAATGACCCGGGACATTCTCTCTGTCCAGATGCAGACTCCGGTTGCAGAACTGGCAAAACTTCTCACCAGTAATAACATCAGCGGGACTCCGGTCCTGGATGAGGAAGGAAAAGTAGTTGCAGTGGTCACTGAAAGTGACCTCATCGATCAATCCAAAAAACTGCATATACCCACTGTCATAAGCATCCTTGACTCAGTTTTCTATCTTGAAAATCCGGACAAAATGGAAGCTGAAATGAAAAAGATTGCCGGATCTAAAGTAGAAGAGATCTGCAGCGGACCACCCAGAACCGTCTCCCCTGATACCGGCCTTGATGAAATCGCAACCATAATGGCCGAAGGAAATATCCACACTATCCCGGTGCTGGATGATGAAAAGCTGGTCGGTATTATTGGCAAAAAAGATATTATCAAGACTCTAATCAGTTAAATCAAAGACAGTCCGGAGCTCGATATGTCCGAGACTGAATAATACCTCCATACCCACCTGTTTTGACCTGAAACAGGTGGGTATTTTTTTCACACATCCCTTAAGAAGTTCTTGTCTTTCCATTTTTCTTTTGTTATAAAGTGAGGTTTTACTAGATAGGAGGTTACGGTTAAAAGACTGTAGCCTTTCTTCTTTTAAGGGTCGGTGAACAACACCGGTAAACCAACAACCATAACACCTGGCCGAACGACTGGCCGCAAGAAGAGCAGAAACCCATGACAGAGGAACTTAAACAAACAACCCAGGATAACAACGATGAAGAGATGAGCTTTGCTGAACTCTTCGAAATGGAAGAAAACAATACAGTGGTTAACGTCGGTGACGTGGCCATCGGTACCATTATCGGTACTGTGGACGATTACGTCCTTGTAGATGTCGGAGACAAGGCAGAAAGCTATATTGCCAAATCCGAATTCCAGCTGGACGAAGGCGCTGAATTCAACGTCGGAGACACATTTGAAGTATTTGTAGAACGCCGTAAAGATGAAGGCGGTCTCCTGCTGTCACGGGACAAAGCCATAGCTATCAAAGTATGGGAAGATATTGCCAAAATTCAGGAAGCAGACGGTACTATCGAAGGAAAAGTGGAAAATCGCGTCAAAGGCGGCATGTCCGTCAACATCGGCGTACCCGCTTTCCTCCCCTATTCTCAGATCGATCTGCGCCCTGTCAAAGATCTCGATGCGCTTATCGGTGAAAACTTTGAGTTCAAAATTCTCAAGTTCAACCGTAAACGCAACAATGTGGTTATCTCCCGTCGTGCAATACTCGAAGAGGCCCGCGCTAAACTTCGCGAGAAAATGCGTTCAGTCCTTGAAGAAGGGCAAATCATCAAGGGAGCAATCACCAATATCACCGATTACGGTCTCTTTATCGACATGGGCGGTATGGACGGTCTCTGTCATATCACCGATCTCTCCTGGGGTCGCGTTTCCCATCCTGCCAAACTGTACAAAGTTGGTCAGGAACTGGAAGTTAAAGTTCTTAAGTATGATAAAGAGCATGACAGAGTATCCCTTGGTGTTAAACAGCTGAAAGCTGATCCATGGGCAACAGTTGCAGAGCGATTCCCCGTTGGTGAGAAAACCATGGGTAAGGTTGTTTCCATTACCGATTACGGCGTCTTTGTGGAACTTGAAGAAGGCGTTGAAGGCCTGATTCACGTTTCCGAGATGACCTGGTCCAAGAAACCTCGCCACCCATCCAAAATGGTTACTGTTGGTGATGAAGTGGAAATCATGGTTCTCAACATTGAGCCTGAGACCAAACGTATTTCTCTTGGTATGAAACAGCTTCTTCCCAATCCCTGGGATCTGGTTACCGATAACTATCCTGTTGGTTCTGTTATCGAAGGAAAAGTCAAAAACATTACTGATTTTGGTATATTCATCGGAATCGAGGAAGGTATTGACGGGCTGATTCATGTTTCCGATCTTTCCTGGACTGAGCGTATCAAGCATCCATCCGAGAAATTCTCCAAGGGAGAGACCATCCAGGCTGCTGTTCTTAAGATTGACAAAGAGCATGAACGCTTCTCACTTGGTATCAAACAGCTTGAGCCTGATCCATGGCAGGCAGCATACAATAACTATCCTTCAGGTACCATCATTGAAGGAAAGATCACCAATGTCACTGACTTTGGTGTTTTTGTTCAGCTTGAAGAAGGAATCGAAGGACTTGTTCATGTCTCTGAGATCTCCAAAGACAAAGTTAAAACTCCAATCGGCATGTACGAGGTGGGTGACACATTGAAAGCCATTGTTATCAATGTGTCCGCCAAAGACAGAAAGATAGGCCTTTCCATTAAGACTCTGGAAGAGGATGGAGAAGAGGGAGCTGCTGAAAACTACGCCAAGAAAAAGGAAGAGGCAGAAGCTGCTGCACCTTCAACCTTCGGTGATTTGCTCAAAGCTGCTGCCGGTGACGATAAAGGAGAAGAATCTTCCGAAGAGAAGTAAATCCCCCATAAGTCACACGTGTCTAACAGGTTGTTTTACCGGCAATGATTATGTCCGGTAAAACAACTTTTTTTATACCTGCTTTCTGCGTTTATCTACCCAAAAGGTACATATACAGGGTCTGCGGTGTAAACTTTATTTATTTTTGCTGCCTTTACAGGTAATCAGCCATAGCCATGCTAAAAAAAGAACTCGTTAATGAAGTAAGTAGTGAACTTTCCCTCCATAAAAATGATGTGACAACTGCCCTCGACATCATGCTTGCAACCATGGAAGGTGCCTTGAAAGAAGAGCGTAGAATAGAACTCAGGGGTTTTGGTAGTTTTGCTGTCCGAAAGCGCAAAGCACGTTCCACAAAAAACCCTAAAACCGGAACCATAATGAATATTCCGGAACGTAAAACTATTCATTTTACCATGAGCAAATCCCTGAAAGAAGCGCTCATTAAAGAATAAACGGACGAAGTCTGAAATAGTTGTGAACGTAATCAGTCACAGGGCATACAACATCCTGAAAGAAACAACAGTCCTGTAAGCGGTCTCAGGATGGTCTGGGTGCACGTGATCGAATCCCGCAATGATAGCTAGCCTATATTACAGGTTGCGAACGCGTACATCCGAGCCGGCGCCCCGGTGATCGTTTACTTTTGAACAGTTACAGGAAAGGGGTAACGTCTCCCTTGCCCTCCCTCAGAACCACCGGATAATCTCCGGTAAGATCTATTAGCGTTGACGGATCAGGATACACATCCCCTCCATCAACAATGAGATCCATCTGTTTTGCATAGAGACAGTCGATATCATAAGGGTCTGATGTTGTAAATTCGTCATGGTTACAGGGAAGAGAAGTATTAACCATTGGATTACCCAGGGTTTCGAGTAACATCCGGCAAATTGGATTTTCCGGCACTCTTATACCCACGGTTTTCTGTTTGGTGAACATGGCCTTTGGAACCAGCTTGGTCCCTGGAAGGACAAATGTATACGGACCGGGAAGGTTCTTTTTCAGGAGCCGGTAAGCGACGTTGGAGACATGGGCATAGTTGCTGATATGTTTTAGATCTGAACACATAAAAGAAAATGGTTTTCCTTTCGGCCTGTTCTTGATCTGAATAATTCTTTTGACAGCTTTCTGGCATGAGAAATCACAACCGATCCCATAACCGGTATCTGTGGGATAACAGATAACCGCCCCGCGCTTTAATCGATCTACGACCTGTTGAATTAACCTCTGCTGAGGGTTGTCCGGATTTATTGCAAGCAACATTACTATTCTCCTTTCTTGCAGTAGAGCTTGGCATGTACTGGAAAGGCAAAGCTAGCACCCCACAAAGGGGTATAAGTACCTTCACCAAATTCTTTTCAAAACCACTAGATAAGCGTGGACTTCTAAAGAATTTATAAGGTACTAATAATGTTTTGATCTTTTCCTGTTCAATGCTAAAATGGCCCCTTTAGTACCTTACAGAATATTTACTGAATCTTTTCAAAGAAAATATTCTCACAAGGTACTTATACCCCCTTTCGGGGTGTTAGTTTTACCCGCTCCATACAACTGTATCGGTCAGATAAATTTAACAGCAATATATTATTACTATTATCTACCCTACTTTTCATTTGAATTCTGAAAAAAAGGAGCTCTCATGTTACCTGACAATATAGAAATTGCTTTTACCTTTGATGATTTGCTTCTCTGCCCTGCAGCATCCAAAATCCTGCCCAGCGAAGTCTCCCTTTCCACAAGGCTCACAAACACCATAGATCTGAATGCACCACTCATAAGTGCTGCAATGGATTCGGTGACCGAACACCGCACGGCAATTGCCATGGCCCGTGAAGGCGGTCTTGGGATCATCCACAAAAATATGTCCATTGAGCAGCAGGCAAAAGAGGTGGAACGAGTTAAGAAATCAGAGTCCGGCATGATTATCGACCCGATTACGGTGACAGAAACCCACTCTGTGGCCGAAGTGGAAAAAATAATGGCCAGGTATAAGATTTCCGGGCTGCCTGTTCTACGGAATTGCAAACTTGTGGGAATTGTCACCAACCGTGACCTTCGTTTTGTTTCAGATGATGACCTGCGGGTGGGTGATGTGATGACCAGTAAGAACCTGGTAACCGCCAAAGTGGGAATTGACCTTGAACATTCCAAAGCATTACTTCATGAACATCGAATCGAAAAATTGCTGATTGTTGATGATAACGGAAATCTCAGCGGCCTGATCACCATAAAAGACCTGGAAAAAATTAAAAAATATCCTCTGGCTGCCAAGGATGACATGGGAAGACTCCTGGTTGGAGCTGCCCTTGGAGTCGGCAATGATATTGAGGAAAATGGTCAGAAACTGGTTGATGCCGGTGTTGATATTGTGGTCGTTGACTCTGCACACGGCCATTCCCAGGGAGTACTGCTGGCTGTGGAAAAAATCAAAGGTGCATTTCCCGATCTTCCGGTTATTGCCGGCAATGTCGCAACTGGTGAAGGCACTGAGGCTCTCATTAAAGCAGGAGCCAACTGCGTTAAAGTCGGTGTGGGTCCGGGTTCGATCTGTACAACACGCATTGTTGCAGGTGTGGGAGTCCCGCAGATGACAGCCATCCAAAAAGCTGTTGAGGTTGCCTCAAAATACGATGTACCAATCATCTCGGATGGCGGCATCAAACATTCCGGAGAACTGGCCAAAGCCATTGGCGGCGGCGCACATGCAATCATGATCGGCTCTCTCTTTGCCGGAACAGATGAAACTCCTGGTGAAACATTCCTCTACCAGGGACGAACCTACAAAGGCTACCGCGGAATGGGTTCTCTTGGGGCCATGCGTAAAGGATCATCAGACCGTTATTTCCAGTCTGAAATTTCCAGCCAGTCAAAGCTTGTTCCCGAAGGTATTGAAGGTAAAGTTCCCTATCGGGGCCCCCTTGCCAATGTTATTTATCAGCTGCTGGGCGGGCTCAGGTCTGGTATGGGATATGTGGGGGCTGGCACCATTGAAGAATTGCGGGAAAAGGCAAAATTTGTCAAGATTTCCTCTTCCGGACTGCGTGAATCCCATGTCCATGACGTTATAATCACAAAAGAAGCTCCAAATTATCGCACTGCATAGAGAAAGAAAAATGAGTATACATGACGAAAAAATAATAATCCTTGATTTTGGTTCCCAGACCACCCAGCTCATCGCGAGACGTATCCGTGAGCAGAAAGTCTATTGCGAGATCCACCCATTTTCCACACCCCTGGAAAAAATCAAGGCCTTGAACCCCACAGGTCTCATTCTTTCCGGCGGTCCGCGTTCGGTCTACGACACCGATGCGCCTCACTCAGACCCGGCTGTCTTTGACCTTGATCTGCCGATTCTTGGAATCTGCTACGGTGCGCAACTCATGATGCAGCAGCTTGGCGGCAAGGTGGAAAACAGTGATAAACATGAATTTGGCAAGACTGACCTGACAATCCAGTACACGGAAGGATTGTTTGCCGGACTTGAAACAAGCCCCATCAGCCACCAGGTATGGATGAGCCACGGTGATCGCATCGAAGTTCTTGCCGATGGCTTTGAAGTAACAGCAAGCAGTGACCATTCTCCCTATGCTGCCCTTCGTCACACATCAAAACCCCTTGTTGCTGTGCAGTTTCACCCTGAAGTTGCCCACACACTCATCGGCACAGATATTCTGCGCAACTTCATTTTTGGAATCTGTAAATGCAGCCCTTCCTGGACCATGGCATCTTTTATTGAGTCCACAGTTCAGGGAATCCGCGAAAAAGTAGGGGACGCCAAGGTAATCTGCGCGCTTTCAGGCGGCGTTGACTCGTCGGTGACTGCCGCACTGGTGCACAAGGCCATTGGCGATCAACTCACCTGTATATATGTGGACAATGGACTCATGCGCATTGGAGAGAGCGAGTCCATCCTCCGTTTCTTCAGGGAGAAAAGCCATTTGAAGGTTATTGCCGTGGATGGTGTCGACTTTTTCCTTGGTGAACTGGATGGTGTCCTTGACCCTGAAATTAAAAGAAAACGGATCGGCCTTGGATTTATCAAAATCTTTGAGGAAGAAGCCACAAAACTTGGTGAAGTCAACTACCTGGCACAGGGGACCCTGTACCCGGATGTCATCGAATCTGTTTCTTTCATGGGAGAAGCCCCAATCAAGTCCCATCACAATGTGGGCGGACTTCCGGAAGTCATGAAGCTTGATCTCATCGAACCATTGCGTGAGCTCTTTAAGGACGAAGTTAGGGTTCTGGGTCTGGAACTGGGCCTTCCCGAAGAAGCCATTTATCGCCAGCCTTTCCCCGGTCCGGGACTGGGTATCCGAATCATGGGCGAAGTGAACAGAGAACGCCTTGATATTCTCCGTCAGGCCGATGTCATAGTGCTTGAAGAAATGAAAAAAAGCGGCTGGTACCGTAAAGTGTGGCAATCCTTTGCCGTGCTTCTTCCCATCCAGACCGTGGGCGTCATGGGAGATGGCCGAACCTATGAAAATGTTATTGCCCTGCGCTCAGTTGATTCGAGGGATGCCATGACTGCTGACTGGTCCAAACTGCCCTATGATCTTCTGGGCACCATCTCAAGCCGGGTTATCAATGAGGTTCGCGGTGTCAATCGTGTGGTTTTTGATATTTCCTCAAAACCACCTTCCACCATCGAGTGGGAATAAGCCGATACACAGCCCTCAGCCTCACAAGGATATTCTGTAATGCAGTCGAACACTCTTTACATCGCCTCCCTTGAACCTGAGGCTGGAAAACTGGTCGTTACCATGGGGATCATGGAGATCCTATCCCGCTCCATGGGAAATGTTGCATTCTTTCGTCCGGTTATTGATACAGATAAGAATCCGGATCCGGACATCGAACTCATCCGTGGGCGGTACTGCCCCTCCATGAGCTATGATGACTGCTACTGTTTTCAGGCCTCAGAGGTGAAAACCTTTGTGGCTGAAGACCGGATTAAATTCTTTCTCGAAGAACTGATCAACCGCCTCAACAGCCTCAAGGAGAAGTATGACTTTGTTCTCTGTGAGGGTCTGAACTCCACATCCTTTCTTTCTGCCTTTGATGTGGATATCAATATGGAAATTGCCAAAAATCTTGGCTGCCCGTTCATCGGTGTTATAAATGGCATGGATCAGACACCACGGGACATTGCCAAAGAGGTAAAAATCACCGAAGACGCCATTGTTGAAACAGGTTGTGCCCACTTTGCCACCTTTGTCAATCGCATGCCAGAAGACACCTTTGGAGTGCTGGAGGTGGAGCTTGATGATCCTGATGACTCAGGCGGAGTACCTGTTTTTCTGCTTCCTGAAAACACAGAGCTGGACAAACCATCACTTGCAGATATCAGCGAAGCGCTGAACTGTACCAATGTACTGGATCATAACGAAGGAATGGACCGTATTGTCAAACAGTTCAAGATTGCGGCCATGACCATGGAGCACTTTCTCGACCATGTCGAAGATGGCGACCTCATCATTGTCCCGGGTGATCGCAATGACATTATTCTGGCATCCCTTTCCACCCTTCTTTCAGTCAATTACCCGAATGTTGCTGGAATTCTGCTCTCCGGAGGGTTCCTGCCGGGCCCAAATACCATGCGCCTGCTTTCAGGCCGGGGACAGTCCATCCCGCTGCTCAGCGTTAAAACTGATACCTACACCACAACCGGAAATGTTGCGGCAGTACCTGCTCTTATCAATCCCGGGGATGAACGGAAAATCGCCCTGGCTCTTGGTCTTTTTGAAACCCATGTTGAAGGAGAACAGATCAGGAAAATGGCAGCACTCAGCACCACGCCGGATACTGTAACTCCCGTGATGTTTGAATACGGCCTCTTTGAACGAGCCCGCGCAGAAAAAAAACATATCGTGCTGCCGGAATCCAGTGATGAACGGATTCTACGCGCCACAGAAATCCTGCTACGTCGCAATGTGGTTGACATCACCCTGCTGGGTAACAAAGACGAGATTAGGTCCCGTGCGGCCTCCCTTGGCCTGGATCTTGGTAATGCAACGCTCATTGACCCGTCAAGTTCTGAACTCACCGAAAATTTCATCCAAACATTTTACGAACTGCGCAGGCACAAAAATATGACTCCGGATGGTGCACGGGATGCCTTGACCAATCCCTCCTATTTTGGAACCATGATGGTGTACCAGGGACTGGCAGACGGTATGGTTTCAGGTGCCATTCACACCACGGCTGACACCATCCGTCCTGCATTGCAGGTCATCAAAACAATTCCTGGCATTTCAGTGGTATCCTCTGTTTTTCTCATGTGTCTGGATACCCGTGTTCTGGTGTATGGCGATTGTGCAGTGAATCCTGACCCGGATGCTGCACAACTTGCTGAAATTGCAATATCATCAGCTGACACTGCCGCAACATTTGGTATAGAACCGCGGGTGGCCATGCTCTCATATTCCACCGGAGCATCCGGAAAAGGAGCAGATGTGGAAAAGGTCAGGAAAGCCACGAAAATTGCCAGAGAAAAACGTCCAGATCTGCTCATTGAAGGGCCCATACAGTACGACGCTGCTATTGAACCTTCAGTTGCCAGAACCAAAATGCCGGACAGCCAGGTGGCAGGACGCGCCACAGTCTTTATTTTCCCGGATCTCAACACCGGCAACAACACCTACAAAGCTGTGCAGCGATCCTCCGGTGCGGTTGCAATCGGCCCGGTTCTACAGGGTTTGAAAAAACCGGTAAATGATCTCAGTCGCGGCTGCCTTGTACCTGATATCATTAACACAGTGGCAATAACGGCCATTCAGGCCCAGTCAGTTCAAACATGAAAGATACCTTGAAGAATCTACCGAAAAATAAAACAAAAATTGTCTGTACCATTGGCCCGGCTTCCGATTCTTCAGAAATGATCAAAAAGATGCTGCTGGCCGGAATGAATGTGGCACGCCTCAACTTTTCCCATGGTGATTTTGCAGGCCACAAAGAAATAATCAAAAAAATCAGGGCAGCATCTGAAGATACCGGCAGACGGGTGGCCATCATGGCCGATCTTCCAGGCCCCAAAATGCGTATCGGGAACTTTGAGCAGGACCCTGTGCAGCTTATAAAAGATAATTCCTTTACCCTCACCACCAACGCCATTTCAGGCAACAGTGAGCGGGTCTCCATTTCTATGATGGAACTCCCGGCAGCAGTAAAACCGGATGACATTCTTTACCTCAATGACGGTCTGATTCAGCTCCGGGTAGTAGATTCCACAGATACAGATATCAAGTGCACTGTGGTCATGGGTGGCGCACTGCGCTCCCGCAAGGGCCTCAATATCCCGGGAATCAACCTTGGTACCAGCGCATTCACACCCCGAGACAGAGAATGCATGCAATTTGCCCTGGAGCAGGGGGTAGATGCTGTGAGCCAGTCCTTTGTCAACTCGACACGCGATGTGGAAGATGTACGAAATGCTGCCGCTGAAATGGGCTTTGACCCGTTTATCATCGCGAAAATTGAACGGGCATCCATTCAGGACAGGATTGATGAAATTCTCGCTGTCACTGACGGAATCATGGTGGCAAGAGGTGATCTTGGCGTTGAGATCCCCATAGAAGAGATCGCTGTGATCCAGAAATCCATCACGGCCCGGGCCAACCTCTTTGGCAGGCCTGTCATCACAGCAACCCAGATGCTGGAATCCATGACCAGAAACCGCCGCCCCACAAGGGCTGAATCCACTGATGTGGCTAATGCCATTCTGGACGGCACCGATGCTGTCATGCTTTCTGAAGAGTCTGCCATGGGAGACTACCCGCTGGAGTCTGTGGAGATGCTGGTTAAAATAGCAATAGCCATAGAGCCTGCCCGTATCCTGCGTCACATGGAGAGCACCCTGAAACCCAGAAATTCTTTCACAGAGTACCAGCAGGACACCGTAGATTTTATTGCACAGTCCATTGAAAATCTTCTTGAGAAAGTTGACTCCCCGGCTGCTGTTCTGACCCCGACGGCAAGCGGTTATACGGCTAGATCTATTACCCGTTTTCGCCTGCCCGTGTGGATCCTGGCTGTCAGTCCACGCAGCAGTACATGTCAGGAACTCCAGTTTTCCTATGGTATCTGGCCCATCAAGGAAAAGGCTCACCCCGGAGACTGGACAGAGTATGCACGCGAATTTGCAAAGAGTCACAACATTCAGGGAAAATGCATTCTGCAGACGGAAGGGCCTTCTCCAGATCACCCGACTGCAAACCATAAAATTGAAATCATAACCCTGAACTGAAAACCCCTTTGGCCTTCTCATTTTTCCAAGGAGCCTGATATGCAAGACCAGAATAAACCATGTTATTTTACCATATTTGGTGTTCTTGGAGATCTTTCCAGACGAAAACTGCTTCCCTCCCTGTATGAGCTCGACAAGGAAGGCCACCTCCACCCTGAAACCCGTATCCTCGGGGTGGCCCGCCATGATATCAGCCAGAAAGAGTTTGTTGCAAAGATGGCTGAGGCACTTACCACATTTTGCAAAAATGAGCTGCTGCCGGAAGTCCAGGAACGCCTCCTTGGTCGCCTCCAATATGTACCCCTTAATATTGATAAGCCTGACGAATATAAAAATCTCGCTTATGTTGCTGATCAGGACAAACGTACCCTGGTGAATTATTTCTCCGTTGCCCCTTTCCTCTTTGATGATATCTGCAGGGGTCTGGAACATGCCGGACTCACCGGAGAAGGCACCAGAGTGGTACTTGAGAAACCCATTGGGCACGACCTGGCATCCTCACAGGAAATCAACGATGTGGTCTCCCGGGTATTTGCGGAAGAACAGATCTATCGCATAGACCATTACCTTGGCAAAGAAACAGTAATGAACCTTCTGGCACTGCGTTTTGCCAATTCCATATTCACAACCAACTGGGATCACAACACCATTGATCATGTGCAGATCACCGTTGCTGAAGAGGTGGGAATAGAGGGACGATGGGGGTATTTTGATGCATCCGGACAGATGCGGGATATGGTGCAGAACCATCTCATGCAGATCCTTACCCTGGTTGCCATGGAGCCGCCGGTGAACATGGATGGAGATTCCATCCGTAACGAAAAGCTCAAAGTTCTCAAGGCACTGCGGCCCATTACCAGTGAGAATGTCATGGAAACCACCGTTCGTGGGCAATACACTGCGGGGTATATCAAAGGTGCCGCCGTTCCTGGCTATACTGAAGAAACAGACGGCAATCCCAAATCAACCACCGAGAGTTTTGTGGCCATAAAGGTAGACATTGACAACTGGCGCTGGGCCGGAGTACCATTCTATCTGCGCACCGGAAAACGCATGACCACCAAACGCTCCGAAGTGGTCATCTATTTCAGACAGCTGCCCCATAATATTTTTAAGGACAGTTATAAAAACCTTCCACAGAATAAGCTGATTATCCGCCTGCAGCCCGATGAAGGTGTGGAAATTGAAATGCTGAACAAAGTTCCGGGAATCGGTAAAGGAATCAGGCTGCAGAAAACCATGCTCGACCTCTCTTTCTGCGAGGCTTTTCGGGACGGTCATGTTGCGGACGCCTATGAACGGCTGATCCTGGAAACCATGCTTGGCAATCAATCTCTCTTCATCCGTCGTGACGAAGTGGAACGCTCCTGGGCCTGGATTGACACCATTCAGGAAGCCTGGGCAGGCTCCAACGAACCACCCAAATCCTACCCGGCCGGAACCCTTGGGCCGGTGGCATCCGTGGCCCTGCTTGCCCGTGATGGCAGAGAGTGGGAAGAATAACTGAAAATATGACATTAAAAACAGGAATATACGTAGATGCAGAGAACATCAGGCTCTGCGGTGGATATGGAATGCGCTATGATGTGCTGGTGGAGCTGGCAAACCGTGGCGGATCAGTCATGCTGCGTGCCAACTGCTATCTTGCCGAGAACCGGGAACGAACCAAGGAAGACCGGGATTATCGGCTGAAACTGTATCGTTACCACAATATCCTGCGTCAGTGCGGATTCAAGGTGATCAAAAAATTTGTGAAACACTTTGTGGATGACGAAGGCATTCTCACCACAAAGGCCAACGCAGACATGGATCTGGCTATTGATGCCCTGCTCCAGGCCAGAAACCTGGACCGTATCATCCTGCTCACCGGAGACGGCGACTTTATCCGGCTGGTTCAGGCTCTGCAGAATATGGGCTGCCGGGTGGAAGTTATTGCCTTTAACAATGTGAGCGGTGAGCTAAAAGAAGAGGCTGACAGTTTTCTGTCCGGTTTTCTTATCCCAGGGCTTCTCCCCATTCCCCACGATGGAAGCGAATGGTATAGAGGCTTTCCCATCAATTATAATGCGGACCGCGGCTTTGGTTTCATGCGCTACTATTCATTGCAACCAGACGGCCTCAAGGCTGAAAGTGTATTTTTTCACTGCTCAAAATCAAATGTTGCGTCAGACTCTGTTTTCCTCGATTCGGATAATATTTTTGAGTTCAAAATTGTTGCAAACCCTGACAACAAGAACAAAACCGAGGCCATAGCCATTCGTTCCATAGAAGAAATTCAATCCTGATTTTTTCTGTCTTCGTACCTTACAGCCAATCCTACCTCAGTCACAATCGCCGCAACCACAGACGACATATCATATATAATAAACCTATGAAAATTGTAGCATTCAGTGATACCCATATGCTCCACAGCCGAGTGGAAATCCCGGATGGAGATCTTGTTGTTTTTGCAGGCGACATGTCCGTGTGCAGAACTCTGCAGGATGTGGCAGGATTTAATGAGTTTCTTAAAACCTTTCCTCACCAGTATAAAATAGTTATCGGCGGAAATCATGACCACCTGCTGGCTTCGTCACCGGACCTTGGACGCGAACTGCTGCAGGATGTAATCTATCTTCAGGATGAGGAAATTGTCATTGAAGGAATCAGAATCTACGGTTCCCCGTGGCAGCCCATCTTTAACACCAATGCCTGCGATGCCTTTGCCCTGCCGCGCGGCAAGGTGATGCGTGAAAAATGGGCCATGATTCCTGAACATACTGATATTCTCGTTACCCACTGCCCTCCGGCCGGAATCATGGATGAAGATGGCGGTGTCAGTCATGGCTGTTCCGATCTGCTGGAAACAGTACAACACATATCTCCCCGGTTTCATATTTTTGGGCATATCCACAACCACAACGGAATACAGACCATTGGCAAAACCACCTTTGTCAACTGCAATGTCAAAGATAAAAATAATCGAGTGCGTCCTGCTCTTGCATTTGACTATCCTTCCCGATAGATTATAGTGAAAAAAATGTAACACCTAGATCCTGCAATTGGCAAGTTCGCCGGAGATGCAAGGCATCAATGGTGCAGACGTACTTGCATACCTCAAGCCATAGATAACGAAGCAGATTTGGTGAAATTGCCGATCCTGAAGGGCAAAGAAAATGAGAAAAAAGTACTTTGCCCAAACCATGCGTTGCCCAACCGGTTCATATCGCAATAACATCTGATTTGAAATTAAGGTTTTTTTCATTTTTGAAGTGCAGGGTTTAGGTAACAATTCCTTTCATCCATCCCATCTGACAGGAGCCAGAAATGACTGACGAGCAGCAGGTTCTCATCGGCGGCAACAGAGCAGGCAAACACATCCTTCTCAATCCGGCCATGGCAAATCGACATGGTCTCATCACCGGTGCCACAGGTACCGGTAAAACAGTCACCCTGCAACTGCTGGCTGAGGCATTTTCCAGCCTTGGTGTGCCTGTTTTTTCTGCTGACGTTAAAGGCGACCTCTCAGGTATTGCCAACCCTGGAAAAGATCATCCCAAAATCACAGAACGTCTCGATCACATGGGTGTGACCGATCACCCTTTTGCAGGCTGCCCGACTCTTTTCTGGGACATTGAAGGAAAAACCGGCCATCCGGTGCGAACCACAGTTTCAGAAATGGGACCTGTTCTTCTGGCCAACATCCTGGAACTCAACGACACCCAGAGCGGCATCCTTCATGTGGCATTCTCCGTGGCCGACGATGAAGGCCTGCTCCTCCTTGACCTGAAAGATTTAAGTTCCGCCCTCAACTGGCTCTCTGAAAACCGCAAAGAACTTTCACGTGAATACGGTAACATTGCCAGCCAGAGCGTGTCTGCCATTCAGAGAAAACTTCTGGTACTCAAGGAATCCGGAGGCGATGTTTTCTTTGGTGAACCGGCCTTGAATATTGAAGACCTGATGCATGCTGACTTCTCAGGTCGCGGCGTGGTTTCCCTGCTGGACGCATCATCCCTCTATTCCAACCCCAGGATCTATTCCACTTTTCTGCTGTGGCTGCTCTCTGAACTGATGGAAGAGTTGCCGGAGCGCGGGGATGCCCCGCTACCCAAACTGGTTTTTTTCTTTGATGAGGCCCATCTTCTTTTTAACAATTCGCCCAAAAACCTGATTAATCGGATTACGCAGGTTGTGCGATTGATCCGTTCCAAAGGAGTGGGCATATTTTTTGTCAGCCAGTATCCCAATGATATCCCTGATGAGGTTCTGGGCCAGCTTGGCTGCCGCGTCCAGCATGCATTGCGTGCCTTTACACCAAAAGATCAGAAGGCAGTCAAAGTAGCTGCTCAAACATTTCGCCAGAACCCTGAAATCGATACTGTAAAAACAATCACAGAGCTTGGTGTGGGGGAGGCTCTGGTTTCCACCCTTGACCCAAAAGGCCGGCCTACTGTGGTAGACTGGTGCCTCATGGCCCCACCCCATTCGCAGATCGGCCCCATAACTGCTGACGAAAAAACCAGGCTCATGGATCGTTCTCCCATCAAAGGCCGTTATGACACTCTGGTTGACCGGGAATCAGCCTATGAATTACTCATAAAACGTGAAGAAGAACTGGAAAAAAGGCGGCAGGAAGCCGCAGCCGAACTGGAAAGAGAGAAGCTTGCCGCCAAAATTGCAAAGCAGAAAAGCAAAGGTTCCGGCAGACGGCGTCAGACAGTGGGTGAGGCCATGTTCAAGTCTGTTGCACGTTCCATCGGCTCCCAGCTCGGCCGTACCATCATACGAGGAATTTTAGGTTCTATTATCGGCAAGCGGCGATAAAACTTACAGAACAACAAATGCCCGAATTACGCGTCATCGGCATCAATAAAAGATTTGGGACATATCAGGCATTATCCAATGTCTCATTTACTGTTGCGCCCGGTGAAATCCTTGGCCTTATTGGCCCCAATGGTGCTGGAAAATCAACTCTTCTTGAGTGCATTGCCGGATTGTTACCAGCTGACTCCGGCACCATTAAGTGGCAGGACAGGCCGCTTTCCCTTGAAGAAAGAAAACAGATCCTTTGGTATCAGCCTGATAACATCCTGCCATTTGCCGAACAACGGGTTGCAGCCACCCTGTCTTTCTTCCGGCAGATCCATGGTGTAAGCAGTAAAGATCTTGCTCAACTTGTTGACGAGCTGGAATTGCCTCCCATGCTCGCCAAACCTCTTAAAGACCTTTCCAAAGGATACAGACGCAGGGTTCTTCTTGCCCTTGCCCTTTTAAGCCCGCAACCATTACTGATGCTTGATGAACCGTTTGACGGTTTTGATCTTCGCCAGTCCCTGGCTGTCATGGATCTGCTGCGTGACTGCAGAACAGGCCGCACTATAATTCTTTCCATTCATCAGCTGAGTGAAGCGGAAAAAATCTGCGATCGTTTCCTACTGCTGGATCAGAGCTGTGTACTTGGAATCGGTACATTGGACGAACTGCGTAAACAGAGTGGCCTCAGCACCAGGGAAGGACTCGAGGAGGTTTTCCTTGCCATTACCTGAAACACCATCAAAAAAGCAACTTGCCTGGCTTGTCTTGAATCAGGAAATACGAAGCCTGCTGCTCTCGCCCGCGCTGTGGATTATGCTCATCATTGTGTCACTGCTGGTGGGCTACAGCTTTATTCAGGCCGTGGATCTTTTCAGTCAGGCCAGCCGGACAGCCCTGTCTTTTCCGGAAATGGCAAGCGGCATGAATCCTCTGGAAGGGATATTCGTGCCCACTTTTGGCGCCTATTATCTCAGCCAGACACTGTTATTACCCTTTGTCGCCATCCGACTGATCGGCCTTGATAAACAGAGCGGAGCACTCAAGCTGCTGCTGCAATTGCCGCTGTCACCTTTTGCCTTGTGCGGATTAAAACTAGTGGCCATGGGAATTGTCTGGCTGGCCAGTCTGCTTCCTGCAGCCCTGGCTCTCATAGTATGGAATAATCTGGGCGGTCATATCTATCCGCCTGAAATTATCACCCTGCTTGCGGGACACGGACTTTATTCTCTCACTGTTATCTGTATTGCCATGTTTGCAGCCACCATCAGCGATTCCCTGCCCACAGCAGCCATGTTTTGCCTGGCTGCCACTCTGGGGTCATGGGTTCTTGATTTTGCTGCCAGCAGTCAAAACGGCCTGCTGGGCACACTCGGCAGCTTGTCCCTTACCAATATGCTGCGCCAGTTTGAAAGCGGACTGCTGTCAATGACTCATGTGATATCGTTCTTTTCTCTTGGCCTGCTGTTTTTCCTGTTGACCGTAATCTGGCTGCATCCGGGGAAGCGCTCGCTCCTGAAATCAGGCAAGTCACTTGCTGCACTTCTTGTATTAGCACTTGTTGTTTCAGCAACACAAAAAGTTCCACAATTTATGGATGTAACTGAAAACAAAAGACATTCATTGAATCCTGCAGACAGTCGTGCTTTACAGAAACTGGACAAACCACTGACAATCACCATTCATCTGGACCCGCAGGACAGCCGCTTGCTTGACCTAAAACATGATCTGCTTGCCAAACTGGCTCGCAGTGTGCCAACAATGCATGTAAAATATGCTCAGACTCAATCAACAGGCCTGTTCAGCGCCTCTGAGGACGACAACTATGGCCTCATTGAGTATGAATACAATGGACACCATGATAAGAACTATTCGAACAGCCAAAATGAAATTCTGCCGATCATTTACAATCTTGCAGGATTGCAGGTAACCCCTGATTCTGTAGCGGTTTACGGCGGCCATCCACTGGTGGCCGATGCCACAGGCAGCAGATTGTGGTTTCATATTTTTCTGCCCTTACTTTTTTTATGCGGAGCACTACTGGCTCACAGAGGAAAACTGTAATAATCAAAAGAGGAACCAATGCTATGAAACGTAAAAAAACACTTATTACCTTGTTCGCGCTGACTCTAGCTCTCCTCGGTCTTTATACCTACCGCAATACATTTCTCAGGGCCAAGGCACCGGAGCAGCTGGAATACCTGTCTTCCGGACAATCTTCAGGATTCAATATGGTCTCAGAGGCAATGGCCGGAGAACCGGAAAAGCACAATAAGTCTGATATCGGCAAAAATAAAAACGGTCAGGCATTTTTCGACTTCTCCACAGAAACTGTGGGTGCGCAGCCAAAAACATTCACTCCTGCAGTGGGGAACTGGATAGTGGGCAGTGATAATAAAAATACTGTCCTGGTGGTGGATGGCCGCAAATGGCGACGCGGCGTAGCTTCAGCCGGCCTTGCCGACAAAGCAAAGGCCCTTTACGGTGAACGCTATGCTGAGTTCCTCGATAATGTCACAGCCTATGCCTATTATCCCTTTGCCGTCGCCAAAAATGTTGAAAATTTTAACGGAGGGGAAATCAGCGTTCGTTTTAAAGCAATCGCAGGAAAAATAGATCAGGGTGCCGGTATTCTCTTTGATTTGAAACCCAATGGCGATTACTACGCCCTGCGTGCCAACCCGCTTGAAAACAATCTGGTGCTCTGGCGCTATAAACATGGAAGAAGAAGTTCTGTTAACTGGGCGCGCAACGTGAAAACCCCCAGCCGTAAATGGCATACCTTAAAGTTGACGGTCAATGGCAGCCGGATCAAAGGTTATGTGAACAACAAGCAGTTTATGGCTGAGCGCTTACCCGCCCCGGTCTCTGGCAAAGTGGGATTATGGACCAAGGCTGACAGTGTTGTTTACTTTGATGATTATCAGGTGAATGGCCGCTGAACAGTTTTCTGCCTCTTTTCTTTGTTTTGTGCTTCTCAGACGGGGTAAACACTTCTTTCTCTCGTTGAAAGTTTGGAGGCGGGTTGTGTACCATCCATTCGTGAATTATAATATGGCTAACAATGAATTTGTGGAGGTAAAAAGTCAGTTATAAAAAACGGCACCCCCCTTCCCAACAATGATGCGTCGATTTCAGCACATACAAAGGAAAGCGGCTCGGTTCTGGTGAGTTATGATCACCATTCCAAGGTGATTGCCGGTCTACGATCTGGCCCTATCTGTTATGGCCAGTGTCCAAGTAGAAAGAATTCTGTTATTTTATTCCAGTGTTTGCATGGACTCAGGGAAATAATTACTAAATTATTCAATCTTTGAAGAGGTGTATGATGCGTAAGAATATACTAATGATATTTTGTATTCTCACTACAGGCCTGCTCTCAATGTCTGGTTTTGCACAGGCTGAAAGTGATACCGTAAAAATCACTCCCATTAAATTAACTGATCAGATTTACATGCTTACCGGTAAAGGTGGCAATATCGGTTTATGTATTGGTGAAGATGGAACATTTTTAATTGATTACCAGTTTGCTCCCTTAACACCAAAAATTCTGGCGGCAATTAAATCAGTTGGCGGAGAACATCCAAGATTTTTAATAAATACCCATTACCACGGTGATCATACCGGAGGAAATGAAAATCTGGGTAAGGAGGGAACCCTGATCTTTTCTCACAATAATGTGCGTGAACGCCTGAATGCAGGCTCTTTTATCCAGGAGTTCAAGAAAAAAAGACCGGGTCTGACTCCCGAAGGATTACCGGTAGTAACATTTTCCGAAGATATCAGTTTTCATCTGAATAATGACACCATTCAAGCCACACATGTACCGGTAGCCCACACCGATGGTGACAGTTTTATCCATTTTAAAAAGGCCAACGTAATCCACACAGGAGATATTTTTTTCAATGGATTTTATCCATTTATTGATGTTCAACATGACGGTTCACTGAAGGGAATGATAGAGGCTGTGGACGAGGTTCTGTTACTTGCCGATGACAGCACTAAAATTATCCCCGGACATGGCCCTCTGGCAGACAAAGCACAGCTGATCAACTACCGGAAGATGCTGAAAACTGCTTTTGAACGCTTAAGAAAGCTGAAGGCTGAGGGAAAAACTGCCCAAGAAGCTGCAGAGCTAGATCCCCTGGAAGATCTGGATGAAACATGGAGTGATGGGCTTTTTGAGACTGATCGGTGGATAGAAATAATATATTCCGGTGTCTGATAGTAACTGGTTACTCGTTCAATTTATCCCGTAATTATTCATAATTGATAGAGTTGTATCTGTTCCCAATATAAAACGCTTCTTTAATGAAACATAGCAAACAGCAACCACCGCCCTGCCCCGGATGTAACGGTACAGGGCAAATGACCTGGTTCGGCGGTGTGAGCCGTTTTCAATTCTCCTATGAAGACTGCCCGGAATGTAATGGTTTCGGCTTTTTGATACCTGCTGAACAAAACTCTGTTATTACCGCCGGACAGATAACCTGCACTGGACTCTCCCCCAAAAAAGTAAAACAATTCCTTAACGTACTGGCACAAATTCTTTCTACAGCTCTTGTCAAAGGAGACAGCATTCAGCTAAGGGGCTTCGGTAGTTTTTCCGCTGTTTCCTCCCGGTCTGCGCCAGGAAAAATCCGTTTCGTTAACGGAAAGAACCTCCAACAGACACTTAACGACCTAAAATAACACCCTTATTTTCAAGAACAGAAGCCATAAGAAAGGAATACTCCTTGATTTTCATAATACCTCCCCATATACTTTGAGTAATTCCCCAAAGATATTTGCCAACTTCAATCAGGAGAATTCACATGTGGCATATCAGTGTTGACAAAAAAGAATGCAAAGGCTGCGGAGAGTGCGTTGACGGCTGTCCGGGCGAAGTTTACGAACTGATTGAAGACAAGGCAACTCCTGTGAACAGTGAAGAATGCCATGGCTGTTTTACCTGCATGGAGCTGTGTGAAGAGGATGCCATTACAGTTGAAGACAAATAGATTTTCCCTGGCAGCCTGTCCGAGAAAGCCCTTTAGCCCAAACTCTTCAGAATTTTCAAAAAAATAATGATAGCAATATCAGACATATGGCGCACTCACTTTTGAAAAATTCCTCGATTTTGACCAAAATGCCTATTCTCGAACAGACTCCTGCACATTTTTCTCATCTTTTCCTTCGCCGAAAAAACCACGTTGTGGTACAGACAGTAATAAGTATTCATCTTAAAACTTCTTCCATCATGTGAACAAAATTAATGAATCCTTCTATTCTCCTTTCGCTGGCGCTGGGATCAGGCTGGCTGCTCAGCCCTGAATCGCTTGTTATTGCAGGAAACAGTGCCGGCCAGCTTGGCTTTTTGATTCTCCCGCTGTTAGCGGCTGTAGCTCTTCTTTTCACCGGTTGTGGCAAACTTTTGAACAACCAGTCACTTCCTGCCACGGATAGTAAAGAATTTCAAATCATACAAAATCTGACAGGAACCATCCCTGCAGCAGGCATCACCATTGCTGCATGTGTTCCACTAACTGTACTTGCAGCCACTGCACTGCTTGTCACAGCTGGTTATACTTTCAATGAGGTATTTCTTTACTGGTTTCCCAACTTCGGTTTTTCTTTTCTGCTTCTGGCTCTGCTGACAATCCTCCAGTTGTTCCCTGAAAAAATAATATTCAGAGCCCAAATCTGTTTTACAGCTCTTGCAGCAGGTGGACTCATTATTCTGGCTCTGTCTGGTATGACTGGCGGGGAACGACCTGCAACTGAAATTGCCCAACAGCCTTTCAGCTTTGCTTCAGCATCCCCGGCTGTTCTGCTCTTTATCTTTGCAGGCAGCACTTTTTCAGGGAAGAAGCAGACACCATCTTTTCTTGTGCCCCTTGCAGGTTTTGTGATCTTTTTTCTCTGGACTTTCGCCTCTCTTAACTATGTAAATCCTGAACGGCTGGCTTCTTCCACCATTCCATATATGACAGCTGCCAGGAAGATCCTGGGAGACCCGGGACGACAAATAATGGGAATCGTCATCATCAGTGGAACTAGCGCTGCGGTTACTGGTCTTATGTTGCTCAGCAGGCACATGCTCGCCAATATTTTTGTAAAGAAAGAAACAGATAAAAAGTTACTGGGCACAAAAGTGCTTCGATGGTTTTTCCCGCCACTGATTGCCATCATCACAGCTGTTCTACTGGCAACAGGTCTTGCAGGTGATGAACTGCTGGAAGTGCTCCTGCGTAGCGCCCTTATTCTCTGGCTCCTCTACTACTCATTTCTCTGCCTCTCAGCTCTGGTATGGATAAACAAATCAGAGCACCCCATTCCCCTGCAGGCTTTGCTCAGCACACTGTTTCTCCTGATCAGTCTGTGTACGCTTATGATAAGCAATCCTCATAAAACCAGTATCTATATATTTATCTTTTCAGCTTTGGGAATCAGCAGCATAATTGCAGCTGGCTGGTTTTCAATCCATAAAAAAACCAATAAACAAATGGAGGTAACAGCATGAAAAAAATATTATTTCTGCTATCACTGGTTCTACTTTTTACAACGCTTCCGGTTTTCGCCGGAGAAGCACCAACCATGAACAAAGATGAGCTCAAAGCTCAAATGACTTCTGAAAAGCTTGCCATACTCGATGTCCGTTCGGGAAGAGACTGGAGTTCCAGTGAATTTAAGATCAAAGGGGCTGTACGGGCAGCAGCGAGTGATCTGGCCAAATTGTCTGCAGACTATAAAAAAGACCAAAAACTTGTCCTCTACTGCGCCTGACCTAACGAAGCCACCAGTGCCAGTCTGGCACGGAAGCTGATTTCCATGGGTTATACTGATGTTTGGGTATTAAAAGGCGGATGGAGGAACTGGTTCAGGTCCCAATATCCAGTGGAAGAAAAATAACAAGTACTAGCATCTATTATTCTCAGCAGAGGCATTTATGACTGGTAAATTATGACAGGCTTAAATACAAAACTTCTGCTGGCAGCGGATATTGGAGGAACAAAAAGTGATGTGGCGATCTTTGATCTGTCACAAAAACCTGATGCCCTGCCCGTTCGCCGCCACCGTTACCACAACAAAGATTTCTCAAACTTTGACGAAATCCTGACTGATTTCCTGGCAGACTCCGAAACTCCGGTATATGGGTGTTTTGGAGTAGCTGCCGTTATACACCAGACTACTGCAAAACTTACCAATCTGGACTGGTCTCTTAATGTAAACAAACTGCAGGACAAATTTGGTTTCAAAAAAATAGCCCTGATCAACGACCTCACCGCTGTCTGCAGTGCGCTCCCTTTTCTGAAAGATAAAGATCTCTTTCTGATTCAACATGGCCAGATCGAAAAAGATGGGGTACGGGCAGTGATTGCTCCCGGAACCGGTCTTGGTGAAGGCTTTCTTATTGCCAGGGAGTCCTGTTTTTTCCCCCAAGGCTCAGAAGGCGGTCATTGTGACTTTGCTCCACTGAATCAGGAACAGGCAGAGTTGTTGTCCTACCTGCAGAAGAAACATATCGCTGTGAGTTATGAACTGCTCTGTTCAGGAAAAGGACTCCCGAATATTTTCGATTTTCTTGCCACCACAGCAATCGCAAAAGACACTCGCCATTTCAAAGAAATAGAACATATCAGTGACAGGACCCCACTCATTGTTGAAGGAGCACTGGCCGAAACTCCTTGCCCTCTCTGCGAAAAAGCCTTATCTCTTTTTCTTGAAATCCTTGGTGCTGAGGCTGGAAATCTGGCCCTCAAGAGCTTTGCAACCGGTGGATTATTCATAGGAGGAGGCATCCTGCCAAGAATTGTTCATCGTATTTCTTTTGATTCTTTTCTGGAAAGCTTTCGACAAAAAGAAAAAATGGCAGATCTCATGAATTCCATCCCAGTCCAACTCATCATGAAACAGGACGCAGCCTTGCTGGGCACTGCAGCCTACGGCTTTCATCTGTTCAGATTCAGTCAAAACAACTAACACCCCGCGATGGGTATACATGCCTTGTGGGTGCTTGTAACATCCTGATTTAAAGCAAAATCCATAAAAGTTTGGTTTTTATTACTACTTAGTCGGCCCTGAGAAAAGGACCAAGATACTGATATAAAAAGAAAATAGCTCAAAATAGTAGTG